>JBAXTC010000087.1:0-16365 GCA_037130375.1 Verrucomicrobiota bacterium
GGCCAATACGCCCTCTGCTCAAGCCATCGTGTTGCGCTACCAACCGCCCATTCTGCTGTCACGCTTTAATGAAGTGGAAATCCTGCACGTCGCTCGGCGAAAGACCTGGCTGCTGGGCGCGACGGGACAGCCGCTGCTCTCTCCCATCCAGTTTCATGCCGGCATGCGGCTGTTTGAACAGGATCTGGCTCACGGGATCCTCGCGCGTTTAGAGGTGGATTATGATGAGTTATTCGAGGCGGCGCTGGAACTTTCCCGAAAATACGGCCAGACCATTCCGGTCAAGACCGCCGACCTTCTGCACGTCGCAATGATGGAATTCGGTTTCGACGCCTTCGTCACGGCCGACAAGCAGCAGCACGATTTCGCCGGGCGGGTGGGTTTGGATTCCGTATTTCTGTCGCCCTAGCGAGGAACTGGCTCACCGAGTAGCCCTCTCTGGCACCGAGGGCTTCGATCGTCTTCTTCAGCGACTTCGGCAGTTGAATGGTCAGCGTGCTCATGACTTCTTTCGTAGCGGAAGTTGTGGTCGAGCCGGCAGGAAAGTGCAATTCGGAAGTGGCATCACCTGGAGGGGAATGGCACTAAGTTAAGCTCATTTTGACCTGACAAACACTCAAAACCCCAATGATTTTAGCACGCCACGGCCTTATCTACGTGCCATTCACCTTGAGAGCGCCATAAAGAGAGCCAAGGAAGACATTCGCCCGGCGGACTGGGAGTGAGTTCGTGTGCTTCGTGGGTTTCGTGGTGAGTGACGGCGATCAGTGCCTTTTCTTCTTCCCGTCTTCCCGTCTTCGCTGTTCATCTCCTGCTGGGAGTCCGGTCCGTCGTGTTCAGGTCCGCATTAAACGGTAGCCTGATACCCTGCAATTAATCTGCCGTAGAGGATCGGGGCCAAAAAAAGCCGATGATTTGGTTTAGTGAACGAACGCATATTTGGATGTGATCCAATTCACGAAATCCAGCGCCGTTATACAATTCGCGGCCCTCAATGAAAAAACCGCGAACGGTGTCAAACGCCGGCTTCCCTTGCTCCCGACGAAGTTGGTGAAACGATTCCATCACCGCGCAATCCAGATACCGCGCCCGCAAATCCGCGCCACGGTTCTTCGCCATTTCTATGCCTGCCGAATTGCAGAGCCGCTTGTATTCATCATGCGCCGCCTTGACCTGCTTAAGCGCTTCTGCGTCGGCAAGATTGAGGCAGTTGCCCAGATCAATCACCGCGCCCAGCACGGCGGAACGTTGAATTCTGCTGCCACGCCTTCGGCTTTCCTCTACGGCCCAGCTTTTTGCCCGCGCGTAACTATCCTCCCAAAAGTAATAACCGTGGCCAAGCCAGTCCCACGGATTCTGGCTGAGATGAAGGGAATCTTTCAGCGAAATGACTTCTCTTGCGACGCGAACATCGCAGCCGTGATACCCGACGGCGAGGGAATGGGAAACCATCAGCGGAACTGAGGCTTTAGTTTGCCGGCGGCCGTGTACATGCCGGTGGCCGCGAGAAAACGGAGAATGGACTTCTTGTTAGCGGCGATGCGCTTGCCGGTGGCTCGCAACTGACGCACCTCAACACCCGTAGCGGCTGAACTGCCGTCCGCATTGCTCAAAAACGTCTTCACGCCCGCAAGATGCCACGAATTCTTGCCGTAAACAACCATTAAGAAAACTCAGCATCACCTTGAGAGCGCCATAAAGAGAGCCAAGGAAGACCTTCGCCCGGCGGACTGGGAGTGAGTTCGTGTGCTTCGTGTGTTTCGTGGTGAGTGATGGCGATCAGTGCCTTTTCTTCTTCCCGTCTTCCCGTCTTCGCTGTTCATCTCCTGCTGGGAGTGACGGGGTGCTGATTTCTGCTGTCTCTGTTATCTCCTGTCAGCTCAGTTGAATCAGGGATTCTAGGTTTTTATGCATCAAAACACCAGTGCATGGTTCTCCTCGCCGACCACTGCTGCGGAAGGAAGCCTCGCTGGGGGCAGGCAGAATGATGAATGCGATCTTTGACTTTCCAGGTCAACAACTCCAAATTGGGAGCATGAAGTATCGAGTGGTGATTGAGGCGGATGAGGATGGCGTGTTTGTGGCTGAATGTCCTTCACTGCCGGGCTGTATCTCGCAGGGAAAAACGCGAGCGGAAGCCCTCGCCAGCATCAAGGACGCTATGATCGGGTATCTGGCCAGCCTCAAAAAGCACGGCGAGCCAGTGCCGCTCCCCATCAGCCACGAGATTGTCGAGATTCCCACATGAGCCGACTGCCGGGCTCACGCGGGTTCCATACCCCCTATCGCACCCTCATTTGGCGGTCGCCATCATCGGCGCAAAGTTTCTACCCCTGGTTTCCGCGAGCCATGACGTGATAAACCGCTCCGGCCGTTATTTGTAGGATCGAGCCTTTCACGGAACATTCAATCCCGCCGTCTGCCAGTTTTGGAGCGGAAAGTCGGTGTTGAACAATTGCGAGGAGATGGGAACAAGGAACAGATCGTCCCCGTTGCAGCCAAGTGAGTGAGTTCGTTTGTTTCGTGGGTTTCGTGGTGAGTGATGGCGATCAGTGCCTTTTCTTCTTCCCGTCTTCCCGTCTTCGCTGTTCATCTCCTGCTAATCTTTTGCTCGACTGGTGACTTCCGACAAGCACCTGTTGAACATGGACGAGGACGCCTTGCTGCTGGCCTTCAACGAAGCCGATCTTTCGCCGGTGCATCCGGTTCACCCGAAACGTTTACTGCGCGTGTTGCGTTAGCCGTCCCAAGGCATATCGCTGGCGCGCGTGCGAGGGGAAGATGCGGCCCGACGTGGCTTTGCCCCAGGCTTTGCCATTAGGAGGAGCTGAGGATCGCGCACGGTTTCAGCCGTCCCTTCGGTACTTGTGCCCCTCTAAACTCGCGCACCCAACGTGTGGAGCCTCGATTGACCAGCCCATGCACGGCACGGATGGCGTCGCGGGCGCTGCGATGCTCTCGGTAGGCGTATTGTTCGCCGGGCAGGTCCGCCTCCAAGATGGGTCCCAGCACGATGACCAAAGCCATCTGCACTTTCCCATGAACTTGAATCCACCTCCCCGTCTCTCAAAGGAATTCGCCCGGTAATCCGCAAACGATTTCGTTTGTATATGTCGTTTCCATTTTTTTGTCTCCAATGTTTCTGTCTTATAGACAGAGAAATGGGAAAGGATCGGTTCTTCTCTCCAAATTCATGGAGAGAACCGCTGACCGCGCCATCTCCGGCCTGGGAAGCGAAACCGAGGTGCTGCTGAAAAACACCAGCTCGGGAGTCAACTTTGCGGCAAAAGGCGTTTCCGTCACGTCGGGCGTAAACATATCTGATGGTAAGCGAGGGACAGGGGCCTTCGTCCCTCAATTATCTTGGAACCGTTTTCTGGCACACGCGTCGCCAGGGTTCGGAAAAATCAGACGCTCTGATTGACGGCAGCATCACTGGCTGCGCAACATAGGGGCATGGCTCGCACCGTCACGCTCGGCATCCTGAGCGACATTCATTACGCCAGCGTCGCCGAACAGGCGTGCGGCAGCGACTACGCGCACCGCGGCATCGCCAATCCGCTGCTGCGCACTCTCGTGAGAATGTACTACCATTTCATCTGGGTGCGCGACCCTCTGCTCCAAAATCATTTGCTCGACCGGTTCCTGGAACAAACCACCTCCTTCGATTTCGTCATTGCCAATGGCGACTATTGCTGCAATTGCGCGGCGCTGGGCGTAAGCGACGATGCGGCCTGCCAGAGCGCTCGCGAATGCCTGGAAAAACTGCGACAGCGGTTTGGCGCACGTCTGCGGGCAAATTTCGGAGATCACGAGCTGGGCAAAATCAGCCTGGCCGGCGAGCGCGGCGGGATGCGTCTGGCGAGTTGGCATCGCGCGCGGCGTGAATTGGGACTGCAGCCGTTCTGGCAGATTGAAATCGGCAATTATGTTTTGTTCGGGCTAACGTCTTCCCTGGTTGCTCTGCCGGTTTTCGAGGCCGACACACTCGCGGCGGAACGGCAGGAATGGGAACAATTACGCGCGGAACATCTGGCCGAGATTGACCGGGCCTTCGCGGCGCTGCGGCCAAGCCAGCGGGTGCTGCTCTTCTGCCACGACCCGACCGCATTGCCCTTTCTCTGGCGCGAGCCAGCGGTCCGCGCCCGCCTGCCCCAGATCGAGCAGACAATCATCGGCCACCTGCATTCAAACCTCATCCTGTGGAAAAGCCGGCTGCTGTCCGGGATGCCGCCGATTGGCTTTCTGGGGCACACGGGCAAGCGCTTCAGCACCGCGCTGAGCGAGGCCCGTTATTGGCGGCCATTTCATGTGCGGCTCTGCCCCTCGCTGGCGGGCATCGAGCTTGGAAAACAGGGAGGCTACTGCACCATCGAGCTGGATCCCGAAGCGCGCCAGCCAATGCGCTTCCAGTTCCATCGCCTGCCTCGCGCTTAACCACCCCACAGCCAGCTCGGTCTGCCGGTATCGGCGCCCATCCCGAAGCGCGGAACCGCTTTCAGCGAGAAGGTGAAGGCCACTCCGAAGTCCTGCTGGCCGTTGAGATTGTTGAGCACACGAATCGTGAGCGCCGCCGTCCAGCTCCTCATGTCGCGGTAAATGGTGTAATCCTGCTCTTGCATCGTTCCATCGACGGCTGAGAAACGGTGCGAGGCCCGCAGGCCCCAGTTGTGGCTAAGCCGGTAGTAGATCGTGCTCAGGAAAAGGTTGTTGCCCGGACCCAGCGATGTCGGTGAACCGCTCAGATCGGGGCGGACATAGAACTGGCCGAAGGTCCAGCTCAAGGAGTCAATAGGCTGCAATGTCACGGTCGTAAGCGACATCCGCCACAGGCCGCTGTTGAGTTCGTAGCGCGTCAGCGATTCAAGCGACAGCCAGGAGCGCGGCCTGACCACCATATCTGAATAAACATCCGAAAAGGTCGTCTGGTTGGCAGTTGGCCGCAAATTCCAGTCGCTATAGACATTCCAATGAACCAGGTCCACGACCTGCCCTTCGCGTTTGGTCTGCAGTTTGTTGTCCAGCCCGAAACGGAACACATTCTCGCTTTGGATGGAATCAATCGAGTTGTAATCCGGGAAAGTGATCGGCAGCAGTCGCAAGCTGGGCAATTGAGAATCGAACTGCGGAATCACATTGGTCCCGTAAGCATTGGGATTGGGCACAAACGCGTAGTTGATCGACGGCTCGATGATGTGTCGCAGACCATCCACCTCGAAGAATTTATTCTCCGCCCCCTGCCAGACCCTCGAGGCCTTGAACGATGCCTCCGCCCCGGTATCGAATACCCACCGGTTCACATCGTCCGTCCTTGCCCCGGGCCCCGTGGCGGCGCTGTAGTAAGTGTACCGGCCGCCCACTCGCGGCGTCACGTTGAGCCACCCGAAACAGGTCTGGGGCAGCAACAACTTCTGGTAAGTGTCCGCCCGCGCGGCAGAGTAATCCAGCCCGGTCGTAAGCGAGTTGGTTTCCGGGAACAGATGCTGATAATACCCCGCCGAACTCTCGCTTTCG
This sequence comes from Verrucomicrobiota bacterium, assembly GCA_037130375.1. Classification (GTDB taxonomy): domain Bacteria; phylum Verrucomicrobiota; class Verrucomicrobiia; order Limisphaerales; family UBA8199; genus JAPLUA01. The sequence continues at coordinate 5,515 of JBAXTC010000087.1, forward strand.
TAATAAACCGGCGTCTCCCACAATTGCTGCCGTTGGCCGGTCAACCGCACCTCCGGCAGCCGCTCGATGGTGTCGAGAAAATTGTTGAGCCGCGGCTCGACGTAAGTGCTGACGTCAAAGTTCTGCCAGAACTTGTTCACCTCAATGTAGGTGTTCGGCTGGGGATTATCAAAATATTCCCCCTCGAAAAACTCCCGCACGATGTTGGTGTCGCTCTGCCAGCGCACACGCGATTTGACGGTCAGGTTAGTGGCCGGAGTGGCCTGATACGAAAAATCGACCCGCTGCCGATCATGGGGGATCGTCGAATCGCCCCCACCGGCGCTCGGGTCCTGATCGTACAAGTAGTAATACCTCAAAGTCCCATCTCCCCACGGTCCCAGGTGGTAGTTCAGGTTCGGCCCCTCGCCAAAGCCCTGCCTTTGCCGATAATCCACATGCACGTTGCCATCAAGGTAGTCGTTCAAGTAAAAGGTGTAACTGCTCTTCAAGAACGGTCCGAACATGCTGCGATAGCCGGGCACGAAATTGAAATTGTTCGCGTGCGGCCCCAGATTCCGCTCGTAGTAAGGAAAATAAAACACCGGCACACCCTCCACATAGAGGACCGCGTGGCGTGCCACGATTTTATCCCCGGGAATGATTCTGATGTGGTGCGCCCGCACCTTGACCGCCGGCTCAGCAACATCGTCGGTGGTGACGAAGGCGTTGGTGGCGGCGTAAAGCCGGTTCGTGATGTGGGAGCGACCCCGAACCATGTCTTCGCCGTGAAGCCCGTGACCGGCGGAAAACACCGGCGCCTTGCCCGTCCGAAATTGCTCCGCCTCCATCTCGCGAGTCTTGAAATTGTAGCGGATGTGTTCGCCAACCCAAATCTGAGCCGCATGCTGGATACGAACCATGCCGTCCGCCGTGACTTCGGTGGTGTCGCGGTTGATAGCAAAGCGGTTTGCGGTCAGCACCGTGTTGTCGTAGCGGATCAGGAACGGGCCATTGGTCCCGATGCCTAAACCGGTTTGATAATCGTACTCAACCCAGCCTCGATCCGTAAGGGCTTGCATTTCCAACTCCGGCTGCTGCTGGGCAAAAAGCGCGCCAGGCAGCACCAAGGCGCAGACGGCCAGCATCAATATAGCCCGCAATTGAGTCATTCGGTGCGATGAGCTAAGCAAAACCAGCGGCGGCTGCCAAGCGAGATTTCCCGAGGAGTTTGGCACGGGGCGCATTCACGAATCCTTGTGCAGGTTTTAATTGGCTGATTACTGCAACGAATTGGAGATCTTCAACGACAACTGACTTGGTTTAAGAAGCAGCCGTTTGGACGCAAGTCCGAAAGCAGCCCCGCACAAAACAGCGCTGGGGGGGGGGGCCACCGATACTGTCCCGATGTTGGTTTTTTTCGTGGCGTCGAGAGCAGATTCCAGTAACTTCGACCCATGGATTCGCTCACCAATGCGCAAGTCCGAGATCTCAAAGCCCAGGCCCAAAGGCTCAAAGCCACGCTCAAGGTCGGCAAGGAGGGCCTGAGCCCGCAATTCCTCGCCGCTCTTGACGGAGTGCTGAAACATCATGAACTCGTTAAAGTGAAGTTCGACGAGTTCAAAGAGCAGAAAAAGGAACTCGCTCCGCAGCTCGCCGAAAAGAGCCACAGCCACCTCGTCACTCGGGTTGGCAATGTGGCCGTGCTTTACCGGCCAAAGCCGAAGGCCACCAACACACAGTAGCTTCGACGCGCAAGCCAGATCACTTGTTTCTGTCCGTGCAGATGATAGTCTAAGGGCATGTTCAGATTCTTGCTTGTGGCCGCGTGGACGCTGGCTGCCGTCAGTTCGCATGTTGCGGCTGCGGAAGCGCAGGGCGGCACCAACTCGCAACCGTCAGTTTTGCGGATTGCCACCTTCGATGTCGATGCCACCCCGCCCATTGGCTCAATGATGGCCTACGACCCTGTGACCAACCGTTGGGATCTCGGACTTCGGGCCCGCGGCATCGTGTTGGCAGGCGCGGATGATGCCATTGTCCTTTGTGCTGTCGATTGGATCGGAATTGCCAACGAGGGGCACGATGCCTTCCGGGACGCGCTGGCGCGCGGCGCCGGAACATCGGTTGCGCGCGTGGCGGTCCACACGCTGCACCAACATGACGCACCCGACTGCGATTTCTCCGCCGAGCGGATTCTCAACGAGGCGGGCCAGGAAGCCCGGCAGTTCGACAGCCGGTTCCAGCGGCAGGTGTTGTCCAATCTGGAAACCGCGGTGCGAGCCTCGTTGCCGCGGGCGCAACCAGTCACCCAAATCGGTCTGGGTGAGGCGCGGGTCGATAAGGTCGCCTCGAACCGCCGCATCCTGGGCGCGGATGGCAAGGTTCGCGCCACACGCTGGACAACCACGGTGGATGCGAAGATTCGCGCCGAACCCGAGGGCACGATTGACCCGGCGGTTTCGCTGGTAAGCTTTTGGAACGGGGATAAGCCGATAGCGGTGCTGAGTTATTACGCCACCCACCCACAGAGTTATTATCGTACCGGCATTCCCAATCCTGACTTTCCCGGCGTGGCGCGCTTTCTGAGGCAACTGGCGGTACCGGCCGCGCTGCATGTCCATTTCAACGGCGCGGGGGGAAACATCACCGCCGGCAAATATAATGACGGTTCACCCGAAAACCGGCTTGCGCTGGCCGAACGTCTCGCCGACGGCATGCGGCGCGCCTGGGAAAGCACCCGACGCCAACCCATTGCCGCCAAGGATGTGAGCTGGCACAGCGAAGCTGTGGCCTTGCCTCCCGCAAAAGACCTCGCCATCGAGAAATTGGAAGCCCAACTCAAGCCCCCCGGTCCGGGGTTCACGGGACAGAGCGACGCATCGAGGCTGGCCTGGCTCCGACGGTGTCAGGCAGGTCACAAAATCGAGGTTAGTTGCCTCAGCCTGGGATCTGCGCGGATATTGCATCTGCCGGGCGAAACCTTCGTGGAATATCAACTGGCTGCCAAAGCGGTGCGTCCGGACTTGTTCGTCGCGGTGGCGGGTTATGGCGATTACGCCCCTTGGTATGTCGGAACGGCCGTCGCCTACGAACAAGGCGGGTACGAGACGAGTCCTCTGGCATCCAACGTGGCCCCGGAAGTCGAGAGAGTGCTCACGGCAGCCATCGAAAAACTCTTGCTCGGGGCGAAGTGAGCGTGGAATCTGCCGAACCCTGATGGCGGCCGGAAGATAGTCCTGCCGGCCAAAAAGTTCGGTGGCTTCCAGCGGTTTTCCGGTCTCAGGGCTTCTTATACCCCTTTTCGCGCAGGTATTGCACCAGTTCAGCCGGACGATCTGTCTGAATGCCATCCGCCCCGGCGTCGATGGCTGACTGCCAGCCGGCAGGGGCATCCGTCTTGCCCATGCGGTCCACGTAAACCTGTGCGTTGGCCTCCTTGACGACTCGGATGATGTCAGGGGTGAAGTCGCCCGCGTCAAAAGCAATAACGCTCGGATGCAGCCGTTCGATCAGATGTTTCGCGTTCCCAACGCTGCCCGCCTCGGGCATGATTTTGAGCTTGGGATTGAGTTTCTGAATCTCTTTGCCAAGCGAAACACCGGTGTAAATCACAACGTGATCCGACATCCCGTGTTCCTCGATGTGCGTGACCAGGTCTTTGGCTGAGGCTTCCTTGACGTCCACATAGATGCCGATCTTGCCTCGCGCCAGGTCGAGCGCCTCATCGAACGTCGGAATCTTCGTGCCCGCAAATTGAGGCCCGGACTTGATCCCGGCATCGAGCGCCCGAACTTCGTCGAACGTCATTTTCCCAATGTCACCCCGACCGTTGGTGCGACGGCTAACCGCCCCATCGTGGCTCAGCACCAGTTTGCCATCGGCCGTGGTGCGGACGTCCACCTCGAAATAGTCGGCGCCGTCCCGAATCGCCTCCTGGTAGGCAGGAATTGTGTTTTCTGGGTGATGCAGGTGTTCACCCCGGTGGGCGATGGCGGCGACCTGTCGTGGCTGTGCCTGGACCGCGGGCGATAGTAAAAGCAGCACCCACAGAGAAAGAAACAATCCAACTGCCGGCAAATCGCGCTTTGTGGAGGCTGCGCGAGCAAATGAAAACCCGTGGTTCATCGAGCACATGCTTTGGTAATTTCCCGCACTCTACCTGGCCACGACCCTGACTTCAACCCTGCAATCGACTCTTTTGGAGAAAAGGTTGCGTGCGCCTTTAGCTTCCAACATCGGCAACAGCGGATCAAGCCCCGCGCCCGCCGCCTTTTTCGGACGATTTCCGCGTAGTCTCTAGCCCTAGCGATTTCTAATTGTCATCAACCATGAATTATAACTGAGGTCTGAGGTTCGGCGCGATCGGCTAAAGGCGCGGCAAGCAGCCGATGGGCAGGTGAAAGAACTCGTGACAAACTGGCGCGGGTCAGCATTCTTGAGGCTGCATCACCGCGAATATATGCCGGACGACAAACCTCACGGTAAGAAACGGATTTGGTTGCGCCGGATATTCCGGTTTGCCGGGGTGGCTCTGCTTCTGCTGGGGCTGGCCCTGCTATTCTGGCTTCGTGGGGCTCTCTACAACCGATTTGTCCGCTTCCCGCGCGAGGAAGCGGCGTGGCAAGGCCTCCGGGTCCAACACGAACCGGTGGCCGATAACGCCGGCTGGAATGAGTATCGGGGGATTCTGCACAGCCACTCCAAGTATTCGCATGATAGCGAGGTGCCGTTCGAGGAAATCCTGCGCGTGCTCAAAGCCGCCCGCTTGGATTTCATCTGCCTGAGCGATCACTGCGTCGAAGGCCGCGCTGACTTTGACCTTCAATGGCGTGGCCTTCATGATGGAAAACTCTTCATCCCTGGCTTCGAGATGAAGGACGGGTTCATGCCTTTCGGCGTCGCCCCCGGCGTCGTGCTGAGCAACCGCACCGATTCCGTCATCCTCGCCCGACAGATTGCTGAGAACGGCGGCTTGTTATTTTATGCCCACTCTGAGGAGCCGCGCGACTGGGACCGCCCCGAGTTGGTGGGAATGGAAATCTACAACATCCACACGGACTTCAAACGCAGCAGCACCCGGCTCCGCGGCATGGTGCCCGATCTGCTCGTCAACCAGGGCCGCTACCCAGAGCATGTCTTCCGAACGGTGTTCTTCCGGCCGGTGGATTTCCTGTGTCGCTGGGACGAGTTGAACCGGTCACGGCATATCACCGGCATTGCGGCCAATGACTGCCATCAAAATGTCGGTGTCCGGGCCTTCTACACCCCTTCGGACAGCATCCGGGTCGAAGACACCAGTCCCAGGACACTAAAAGAGTTCAAGCTCAACTGGTTTACCCGACCTCTGGCGCGCCTGTTCTTTGGCCCGCTCGAGCCCGGCCGTAAGCTCTTTCATCTGCAACTCGATCCCTACGAGCGAAGCGCGCGTTTTGTGAACACACACGTTTTAGCCCGGGAGCTGACTGAGCCCGCCATCCTGGACTCCCTGCGGGCGGGCCGGGTATTTATCGGGTTCGATATGATCGCCGACAGTTCCAGCTTCCGCTGGTTTGCCGCCGACGGCGCGGCCCGCGCGGTGATGGGGGAGACAGTCGCAAACTCCAAAGAACTGCACCTGCACGCAAAGTCGCCTTTGCCATGCCGCTTTACGATCTTAAGAGATGGCACTCCCGTCTGCCGGCAGGAGGGCCGCGGCTTGGACTGGAGCCCTCCCGGCCCCGGCAAGTACCGGGTGGAGGCGGAACTGAAGATTCTGGATGAATGGGTTCCCTGGGTTTATGCGAATCCCATTGAATTGCGCTGATCAATGAGCCGGCTGGTCCTCCTGGACCTGAAGATATATGTCGGCAGCGTCCGAAGCAATGCAGTTGCCCTTCAACATCGTCTTGAAAGGCACGCTTCATTCGTGGTTAACGGATGGTTGAAATAATCCATGTCTTTGGCACGCCTTGTCCATTGTAACGGGGAACCGGACGATTGAACATCAGGATTCAATATTTACATGTATGAAGACACTTTGGATTGAGGAGAAGCAACTGTCCCGGGCGCTCCAGCGGAATGAGGCGTTCTGGAGCGGCGCACTCGAGGAAGGCCCGTTGATGTGGATAACTGCGCCTGGCGCGAAGCCTTCGCGGCCTGTTCCGGACCCAGCTTCGGAAGATGAAATGTGGACGAACGTGGACTACGTGATGGCGGCGACCGAGCGCGCCCTCAGCAGCACTCACTACGCTGGCGACGCGCTCCCGGTTTTCTGTCCGTGGCTGGGACCGGATCAGTTCGCCGCGTGGCTCGGCGCAGACCTCGAACTCCAGCCGCGCCAGAACACTTCGTGGTGCAAACCTTTCGTGCAGGATTGGGCCGACCATCCGGAACTGCGGATTGATTCGGACAACCGGTGGTGGCGGCTCTATCTGCAATTGCTGCGGGAGTCGGTTCGCGCCGGTGAAGACAAATGGGTCACCGGCTTTCCCGATCTGCACACCGGCATTGACGCGCTGAGCGCCATCCGCGGTCCCGAAAACCTGGCTGTGGACTTGGTAACCGATCCCGATGCCATCCACCGCGCCATGCGGCAGACAAGCGATTTGTGGAAGTGTGTTGTCGATACGGCTTCAGAGATCATCCTGCCCGCCGGACAAGGCACATCAAACTGGACCATGGGCTGGAGCGACGATCGTTTTTTGTGCATCGGTCAAAATGACTTTAGCTGCATGATCAGCCCGGCGATGTTCGAGACGTTTTGCTGGCAGGATAATCTGGAATCATGTGCCCATGTGGATTATACGCTGTATCACCTTGACGGTCCCGGAGCCGTCCGACATCTGCCGTTGCTGTTGCGATTGGAGCGACTCAATTGCATCCAGTGGATTCAGGGCGCGTGCAGCCCTCCGCCATCACAGTGGGTGGACCTTCTGCGGCGCATTCAGGCGGGCGGGAAATCCGTCCAGCTTTACTATGGCAAAGGGCACGGCGACAGCGCCGACCTGAAACACGAGCTTGATGTCCTCTGCAGCGCACTGGATCCAACGCGCCTGTTCATCTGGGCATCTGTAGATTCGGTGCAGACTGCGGAGGACATTGTCCGCTATAGCCGCCGCGCTGCCTTGTGACCACCCGACAACTTCATTGACTGAGATAACTCCAGCCAGTCATTTATCGCATCTGAACGTCCACTTGCTTCCTTCCTGGAAATTGGGCGCAGACCTTGTCGCCTGCAAATATTCAACGTGTGAATCCACGAAGGCGACATTGCCGTAGCCCACGGTCTTCTTATTGTGCCAGTATGCGTATTGAAAAACAGGAGAGTTTATCAGATAAACATTGAACGGATAATCGTTGACTAAAACGACGTGAAATGGATACTTGATTTGTATAGTCTTTTTCCCAAACAGGCCCAATACTCCATCATTATTATTGGCGCTGCTGTTGTAGAAATAGCTGCTGCCAAAAGTATCAAATAAGCTCGGCTTTCGATCCGCCGTCCAGCTCGCCTTCAGAGCCCCGTTGTCGCTCGGACAGTTAAATGCCAAAGCCGCTCCTCCGGAGTTTGTCCCCACAGCTCCGTTAATGGCAATGTAAGGATTGATCAGACGAGCATCATTAATGTACTCGGTGCCTTTCTTGCCTCCGTACGCGTAGTAAGTTGCGACGCAGTCGTTGGTCGATGGAAATGTGTCCTGATAATCGCTTTGATATAGCACAATGGCGACTGCCTGCTGTCTCAAATTGGAGACACATTGTGTGCGTTTGGCTTTCTCTTTGGCCGTGGCCAAAGCGGGCAAAAGCATTGCAGCCAGGATGGCAATGATGGCGATGACAACCAGAAGCTCTATCAAGGTAAAACCGACGGAGCGTCGGCTGACATTAGTGCGCTTCTGGCCCCATAGAGGGCGGCTCCAAGAGAATAGCTCAGTCGGTTGCATTGCGCGATTTTATCCAAGTGAAGCAAAAAGAGAATGGACGCCGTTCAGCAATAATATATCTTTTCTCAACCATGTCCTGGCTTCCCTATCACCACGATTGGAAATTGGTGTATCAGACCGAGATGGGCCTCCGGGTCCATTGGTTTGGCCGGTATGGCAATTCCGCCGAGTGGTCGGTTCCCCCGTCCCGGTTGGCGGCTGACATGGTGATGTTCTTCTTTGTCGAGAAGCACAATTGCGCAGCGATCGTCAATGGGCGGAAGATAAACCTAAAGCGCGGGGATTTGCTGGTGGTTTCTGGCGCCGACGAATTTAGCTTCACCCATAATCCGGCAAAGCCGCTTTGCAGTTTGAGCGCCTGCCTGGCTCTGCAGCAAGGCAATGTGTCGAACACCTTGTTACAGCGGACATTTGAGCGCCAATATACTTTGCGCAATGTGTCGCAATACACTATCGAATTTGAAAGGGTTTTGGCCGCGCTGGCGACCACTTCTATTCATCGTGACCTGACAATCGCCGGCGCAATATTCCAATGGCTCGGTTATGTCATGTCGGAAATCCGCGCGCCCTTGGAGCATTCTCTCCTTCACGAGCGAAGCGTGGTGGATAGAATTCTAAGAGCGGAAGCTTGGGTCAACAATCGGTTGAAAGAAGTAGTCACTTTAACAGAATGGGCCAAAGCAATTGGGCTGAACCCGGTTTATTTCGGCCGCGTATTCAAGCGCGAGACGGGTCAACGTCCGATGGAATGGCTTAACGAACGCCGACTTCAAATGGCTTCCCAGTATTTGTCGAGCACACATAAAAGCGTCGCAGAAATCGCAAACACATGCGGTTTTACGAACCAGTTCTATTTTTCGAGAGTCTTCCGTCGTCATTTTGGCCAGCCACCACTCAAGTACCGTCGGGGACGATTCTAGCCTCTATTCAGCGCTGGGAACACCGTTAAACCCGCCTGCTGCCCAATCGGGAGCGGATTGAAGTCCGTGTTTTTTCGGATGAAATCACCTCGGCCAGGAAATACCACCGCCAGGTAGTTGGCGTCTTTAACGCCGTAAATGTGTTCTGTTCCCTTTATGGCTCTGCGTCCGAAGGCTTTCCACGAAGCGGTGTGCGTGTTCTGGTGTTGTATGGCGAGGTTGGTGATTTTGTAGCTTTGTCGCATAGCGGGGGCTGGTTTAAGGATATGTCATTCCACAGCGGTCTTGGTTGCGCCGCCGTGGAGGGTTGCGCGGGGGCGGAGTTTGAGTTTCACGGCCTCGCGGAAAAAGAGGGCGTCGGTGGCTTTGCTGGACCAGACGAAGGCTTCGCCCGGGTTCAGGCGGGTCAGTTGCTCGGGGGTGAGGTTAAGCAGGGCGGCATTGGCCTTCTGGATGTGCTTGAGCCAGGCGGGCGAGTTGAAACGGTGCAGAATGATCTGCGAGGAAAGTTCAATCAGGGCCACCGGGACGGAGGGCGGGTCCTGGCTGGCGACCAGGATGCTGGTGCCTTTGTGCCGCATTTCGCGCACGACACTGACCAGGCCCTCGACGAGGTCCGGATTGCTAATGTATTTATGGGCCTCGTCGAATACCACCAGCTTATTGAAGAACTTGCCGTTGAAGGTGGCGTCGCCAAAGAGTTGCAGAAGGACCACGAACAGGCCGAGGGCTTCGTCCTTCTCGATGAATTCGTCGCGCAAGTCCACGATGAGCAGGCGGCCGGGGCGGATGAGACTGCTGAGGCAAGTCGAGTCGTCAATATATTCAGCGGCAAGGTCGAGGCGAAGGTTGGCAAGTTCCGTGAGGTTGTCGGGCAGGCCAGCGTTTGCGATGGCGTCGCGGAGACCGGCCAACGTCAGGTTGTCGCGCAGGGAGCGCATGACTTGGTTGAGGCGGCGAATGTAAGTGGCCTGGTTGCCGACGGCACCCATGAGGAAACGCCAGTGGCTAGCCTGCAACTCGGCAGAAGCGAACTTGAGGGGCAGGACTTCGATGCCAGGGTACTCGGCGCGGCGGGCTTCGAGTTTGGCCGAAGGGGCGAGCAGGACGATGTCCTTTAAGGCGGCGGGGCGAGCCTGGTAGTCAGCGGCCAATGCCGCAACGGCCTGGGGGTCGTTGTTGGGCCGGATCATCGAGGTGAACTCCGGCTTGTAGTCCTGGGTCTGGCTGTAGTGGAAAACCACGGTGGCCAGGGGCTGTGGCAGGAGGTTGATGCCCGGGAGGGGGAGCGATGCCATTTCGATGATGCTGCCGAGCGTGTAGCTCTTGCCGCCCCCCTGGACACCGAAGAGGCTGATGGTGTGCGTCTGGTTGAGGTCGAGCGCGACGGTGCGTCCCATGACCTTGCCGAGGATGCCGAACTGGGGCGAGTCGCCAGTGACGCCTAGAAGGACGTCGTGGCTGGGCACGGCGGGCGGTGTGACCGTTGGCGCAACGGGGGCCGGCGCTGGACCGGTTGGCGCCGGAGCCGGTGGTGTGGGTGACGGCGGCGGCGCGATGGCCACAGGCGCGGGGGCTGAGGCCGGTGGTTGGACCGGTGCTGGAGCAGGCGGTTTGGGAGCGGGTGCAGGCGGCGAAACGGGGGCTGGAGCCGTGGGCTGCATACGAGGATGCAGCGGGAAGACCGGGGTCCGGTCCGGGGCCGTGGTGTCGGCGGTGCCGAGTTCGTCTGACGATGAACTGAGTTTGTCCCAGGCAACGGTGCGGGTGCGCTTTTCGCGGATGAAGGCGGCGCGCGGCAGTTTGGGCATCTCGCGAGCCAGGATCTGCATCGTGGAAGTTTCCGTGAGGGCCGGGGCGCCAGGAGGTTCGGGCGGCGGCAGCGGCCGGGTTTCCTGGTCGGGAGCGACAGCCGGCAGGGCTTCGAGCAGGGTGATGATCTCCTGGGTCTTAATGATGCGGTCGGGCCGGTCGAAGAGGCCCGAGCGGTCGGGGTCGAAATGGTGCTGGAGAGCGCGTTCGCTCTG
>JBAXTC010000870.1:0-3098 GCA_037130375.1 Verrucomicrobiota bacterium
CGGAGTGTTAGCGCCGACTGCCGTCGGCGGCTACGAATTCTTGAAACCACCCTGGCGTGGCATCACTTTTCAATCGGCATAATATTTTGTAAAACAGTCACTTGCGCTATTTCACCCTCCGTTTCATTGCCCCTCCGCTTGACAGGTTCCCGATCAAATCTATAGTGCGCTAACCTGATTTTAAGGGCAAAATGCACACTGACACATCATACGGGGACGGCGACGAACCGCCATCGTATCGTTTGGCGGCATCTTTCAAAGAGTTCCGCTCGGCCGGTCGCGGGTTTTGGAGCGATGTGCCGGATTCGGATTGGAACGACTGGCACTGGCAACTCAAGCATCGCATCACCACCGTCGAGCAACTGCAGCGCTTGATGCCAACTCTCACGCCGGAGGAATGCGCCGGGACCAAGCTGGCCAATCACAAGCTGGCCCTGGCGATTACGCCTTACTTTTTCAACCTGATCGACCCGGCAGACGAGAACTGCCCGATCCGGTGGCAGGTCATCCCCCGCGTCGAGGAAACCCACGTTGCTCCCTGGGAAATGTCCGATCCGTGCGGCGAGGATTCCCATTCGCCAGTTCCGGGATTGGTGCATCGTTATCCGGACCGCGTGCTGTTTCTGGTCACTGATCGCTGCGCCGCATATTGCCGCTATTGCACCCGCTCACGCCTGGTCAGCAATGCCAGCGGCTACGATTTTCACCCTGAGTTCGCCCGGCAGATCGACTATGTCCGCCGCAACCCGCAAGTGCGCGATGTGCTGCTCAGCGGCGGCGACCCGTTGCTGTTCAGCGACGAGAAGCTCGAGTATCTCCTGGGCCGACTGCGCGAAATCCCGCACGTCGAGTTCCTCCGCATCGGCACCCGGATTCCCATCTTCCTGCCGCAGCGCATTACGTCGCATCTCTGCGCCACGCTCAGGAAGTTCCATCCGCTCTTCATCAGCATCCATTCCAACCATCCCCGGGAGTTGACCACCGAGGTGCGCGACGGTCTCGGGCGCCTGGCGGACGCGGGGATTCCCCTCGGCAACCAGGCCGTCCTGCTCCGCAACGTCAACGACGACCCGGCCGTGATGAAAGCTCAAGTGCAGAAGCTGCTGATGTGCCGGGTGAAGCCCTACTACATCTACCAATGCGATCTCATCGCGGGTTCCGCCCACTTGCGCACCAGCGTTCGCAAAGGGCTGGAGATAATGGAAAGCCTGCGTGGCCACACCACGGGTTACGCAGTTCCGCAATACGTTATGGATGCTCCCGGCGGGGGCGGCAAAGTCCCGGTTAGTCCCGCGTATGTTCTGAGCCGCAACGCCGATCGTGTGGTGATCCGGAATTACGAGGGTAAAATCTTCGAGTACCCGGAGGCTAAAGACGGAACGCCGCTGATGGCGCCGCCCGCAGAAATTCAAGAGCCGGCGCTGGTGTAGCTCGCGGCCTAAGCTTTGCCTCGTGACATCCAGCGAACCAAAAGAAGCCAAGGCTGCCCGGCTTAACAAGATCATCGACGGGTTGAAGAGGGTTTATCCGGATGCCCATTGCGAGTTGAACCATTCCAACGCGCTGGAGCTGCTGATTGCGACGATTCTCTCGGCGCAATGCACCGACAAGCGTGTTAACCTGGTCACTCCCGACCTGTTCCGGAAATATGGTTCTGCCGCCGACTACGCCGGGGCTCAACTGGCCGAATTGGAGCAGGACATCAAGACCGCCGGCTTTTTCCGCAACAAAGCAAAAAGTATCAAAGCTTGTTGCCAGGCTCTGGTGGAAGAACACGGCGGTCAGGTGCCGCGCACGATGGAGGCATTGACCGCGCTCGGCGGAGTGGGTCGTAAAACGGCCAACGTCGTCCTCGGGAACGCTTTCGATATAAGCTGTGGCGTGGTGGTGGATACGCACGTAGGACGCCTGACGCAGAGGTTTGGCCTTACCGGGGAGAATGACCCGCAAAAGATCGAGCGGGAACTCATGGAATTGGTGCCTCGAGCGCAGTGGACGATGTTCAGTCACTGGCTCATCTGGCATGGTCGCCGCCGCTGTTATGCTCGCAATCCCGACTGCCCGAACTGCGAAATCAGCGCTCTTTGCCCCCGAATCGGAATGCACACCTGGTATTTGCTTGAATCCGAACCTGGTCATCACGCCTTCAATATGGCCCTGGACGAGGCGCTGCTTCTGGCGATGCCGCGATTGGGCCGGCCGGTTCTCCGCTTCTACGGTTGGACGGATCGCGCCGCTTCCTTCGGCTACTTCCAACGCTACGCTGACATTGAAGGCATGACCTTGCTTCGGCCACTGGTGCGCCGGCCTACGGGCGGCGGCCTTGTGCCGCACGATGCAGACTGGACCTACAGCCTGGCTTTCCCGCCGGGCGAAGGCTGGTATTCGCTGTCGGCGACGGAAAGCTACCGGGCCGTTCACGAATGGATTCAAGCGGCATTCGCGAAGCTCGACATCGCGACCGAGCTGGCGGCCGCTTGCCGCAAGGCCCAAGCCGGCCAATGCTTTGCGGGTCATGAAAAGTTTGATCTGCTCTGGCAAGGACGGAAAATCGCGGGCGCAGCCCAGCGCCGAACCCGAGAGGGCCTGCTGATTCAAGGCTCGGTGCAGCCGCCGCCGCTCGCCCTCGCCCAAGCCGATTGGCAGGAAGCCATGTGCGAGGCGGCCCGAACCCGGGATGGAACTGGCTGGCTGAAATTCGAGCCGGACGCCGGGCTGAGCGAACGCGCGCAGGAATTGGTCCGGCAAAAGTATTCTCAAGCCAGTTACAATCAGAAACGTTAGCCTGGTTGGCGCCATGGCCATGTCGGACTGACTGCCGCTATGCGAGATCGAACCGGGGATCGTGGCTGGACTCGGGAAATCGCTTTTGGGTCGGTCGCGAAGTGCGCATCTTAGATTTTTCGGAGCGAGGACAGGGGGCGCAAGACAGAATTGGTCGAAGCCTGCGATTTCATGGGAATCAAACCTAAAAACAGCAGTTGGACCACGGATTTCGAGGATAACAGGGATAACAAATATTGCCCCATCCGTGCAATCCGTGCAATCCGTGGTCAATTCCCGCTCTGAGGGGAACGAGAGGAGAACCACGGATTACA
>JBAXTC010000871.1:0-3089 GCA_037130375.1 Verrucomicrobiota bacterium
ACCTTTTCGGCAACCAATTCGTTCGTGCTCATGGTGGAAACCTAGACGAGTGCTGAGTGACGCGCAAGAACAGGAGCGCGGACATTCCTATCCACCACAGACGGCAGAACACAGTTCTATGGAGTGCCCCGGCAGAGCGGAGCGGCCACACAGGGCAAAGACATCAAGCCCGCGCCTCTTGCAGAGAGATGACGCTTTTCTGGGCGATGATTTCCAAGGTTCCATCGGGCAGAAAGACGGCCACCGTTTCCCCAGTGTCGGAACAGGCAATGTGCGCCAAGCGCGTGACTGGGATCGCCCGACCGTCTTCCAGACGAAGGGTGAACGGGCGGAACGGCTCTCCTTCGGCCCAACGTCGCACGTAATCAATCACCGTTTTCATGGCGTTAGGAGCGCCATGTTTATAGCTGAGCCACCCCCCCGAGAACCAAGCTCCGTCAGGAGCGGCATGTCGGATTGGGGAGCAGACGAATGGTTCCATGCCGCTCCTGACGGAGCTTGCGAAAACCGTTGTTGGTTCCGATTCCTATTAACATGCCGCTCCTACGGAGCTGTCGGGGGCGGCCCGGCTGGCACGACTGCGTAGGAGCGTCTGGATCAAGTGGAACAGAAACGCCACTGCCAGCGGCTCTTGCCGACTTGACCCTAGATGCGCGGCGACAGACCAAATGCATTCGCACGCGGCACTTGATTTGGCGAAGATTTCATCCAAAATGGCGTCATGACAAATAGAACTCCTCAAATTCCCCGTCGCATGTTTCTTGCGAGCGCAGCCACCGCCGCCACCTGTGCCCTGCTCAAACCCTCCATTGTCTTTGGGGCCGAGGCCAACTCCGCCCTCGAAATCGGCCTCATTGGCTGCGGGGGCCGTGGCTCCTGGATTGCCAACCTCTTCGCCGAGTCCGGCAAATACCGCCTGGTCGCCTGTGCAGACTATTTTCAGGACAAAGCCGACGCCACCGGCCAGAAGCATAACATCGACCCTTCGCGCCGTTACACCGGTTTGTCCGGCTACAAACGGCTGCTCGACAGCAAGCTTGACGCCGTGGTCATCGAGACGCCACCTTACTTCCATCCCCGACAGGCGTCCGACGCCGTGGACGCCGGCAAACATGTGTACCTGGCCAAACCCATCGCCGTCGATGCGCCCGGCTGCCAGACCATTGCAGCCGCCGGCAAGCGTGCGACCGCAAGAAAGCAGGTATTCCTCGTCGATTTCCAAACGCGCGCCAATGAACACTTCCGTGAAGCCATCGGCCAGGTCCACCGGGGTGCCATCGGTCAGTTCGTGATGGCCGAAGCACATTATCCCTGGTCGGGCGGCGGGCGCGGCTCCCCGCCGGCACTGCCGGAGCAACAACTCCGCAGTTGGTATTACGTCCTGCCCCTCTCCGGCGACTTCATCGTCGAGCAGAGCATTCATTCGCTGGACCTCGCCACATGGATGATTAACGCCGACCCGATCTCTGCCCGCGGCATTGGAGGCCACAAAGTCCGCCCAGCCAACAGCATCTACGATTACTTCGCTGTGACCTACTCCTTCCCTGGCGACCTGACGCTCTCATTCACCTGCATCCAGAGCATTCCGATGGTGAAGGACGAGATTCGCGCCCGGGTGTTTGGCGCCGATGGCTTCATCGACGCCGACTACTACACCGGCGTGCTGATGCGGGGAAAAGATACCGCCGTCCGCGGCGAAGTCGCCGACCTCTACAAAGACGGGACCGTGGTTAACATCAACGAATTCCACACGGCTGTCACCAAAGGCGATTGCTCCAACCCAACCGTGACACCTTCAGTGCGGTCGAACCTCACGGCAGTACTCGGCCGCGAAGCGGCTTATCACCGTGGCGAACTGACGCTCGCCGCCTTGATCAAGAAAGGCCAGAAGCTGGAGCCAAACCTCAAGGGACTGAAGATCTGAGCAAGGTGGTCGCCAACTCGAGTCGGGGTCTGCGCAAACAGGCCATTGGTGGCAGACCGGCAACGTTTCCGAACGACCGAACGAGATGATCAGGTATGAACAGACATAATCGCACCATCACCTTCGCCCTTATCGGCCTGTACCTTGGCACTGGCGCGATGGCCGGCGAATTGACGAGCCGGATGGAATTGTCGCTGGACCGCGTTCGGCGAGGCGGGCCGCCAGTATATTCGGATGATTTCGTCCTGGCCGATGCCGTACCGCAACATCTGCGTCGGTTTACGGAATTTAGCGGCGACGTGTCAGGCCGCTATCTGAGCGCGCTGGCCACCGTGGCCCAATTCAGCGGGCAAGCGATTCCTGAACTCGACCGGGTTGCGGCCAAGCTCGTGCCGTTGCAGAAGGCGGACGGTCACTTTGGCGATGCCTTCAGTACGGGCGCGGTGGCCAATAGCGACATGGCGCTGCTCTGGGGCAATGGCCGCCTGTTGATCGGGCTGCTGGAATATCATCGCCTCAAACCGAAACCGGAAGTGCTCGCGTGCGCTCGGCGACTCGGCGATTGCTTCGTCAAGCTCGGGCCGCGGTTCAACGACCCGGCCATTATCGAGAAGTTCAGCGGCGACCAGGTGGCCGTGGGTTACATCTGCTGGACACAAATCATCGAGGGTTTGGTGGAGTTGAACCGGGTCACGCAGGATGAAAAATATCTGCGGCTGGCGGAGCAGATTGCGGCCAACACGCATCGCTATCCCAAGGAACACAGCCACGGTTTTGTCAGCGCGCTGCGCGGTGTCCTCGATCTCTATCGGGCCACGCAGGACGGCCAATGGCTGCGCAAGGTTGAAACCGAATGGGAGGGCATCATCAGCTCGGGGAACCTTCTGCCGCAGGGGGCATTGCCGGAGGTTTTCAAACCGATGATTGCCAACGACGAAGGCTGTGCCGAGGCCGACTGGCTGCGATTGAACCTGGGGCTTTGGGCTGAAACGCGCAACCCGCGTTATCTGGACAACGCCGAGTTAACCCTCTTTAATGAATTCTTCTTCAACCAGTTTCACACCGGCGATTTTGGCCACCACATTTTGACCGACGATGGCATCGGGGTCTGGAGCGCGCGTGCCTGGTGGTGCTGCACGTTGCATGGTCTGCGCGCGTTTCCGCA
>JBAXTC010000872.1:0-3080 GCA_037130375.1 Verrucomicrobiota bacterium
ACCCAATCCTCGCTACCGATGGACCAAGCTGCTGAATCCATTCGAACTCAAGACCGGTGAACCCGCTTTGGCAGGCTCCGCTTTGCGAGGGATGCTTTCTGCCCTGGTCGAGGCTGCGAGTCACAGCGCCATGCGCGTGCTCGAAAACCGGCCGATGAGCTACCGGCGCCAGGTAAGCGAGGGCCTATCCGCCATCGGAATGATTGTCGAAGCTGGCAATGGAACTTTGCACATCTTCCCTTTGGCATCACCCCATCTTGACCGGCAGACCCTAACACCATTACCGCGCGGGGATCATGCCACCTACACGGGGATGTTCCCCTCCCCGCGCCCAAAGGTCTATTTTGGAGCACCGAACGAGATCGCCACTTCAGCCTTTCTGAATGCCTACAAGAGCAACTCCGCACCGACCGGCGGTCCGTTCTACGCGGTCGATCGAGCTTGCTTGGTTGACAAGGTCAAAGGAGGCCGCTACTGGCTCGGTCAAATGATCAACGCGCCTGACCGAGTCCGACTTTGGGCGGATCTCTCAGAGGCAGAAAAAAGCACCGGCAAGTGGATGCGCGGCATCCTCCGTGTGCTTGGCAAGTATGCCGAGCGTGCCGATGCTTTGCCCACCAAGAAGCACGAATACTTTCTGTACTTCAGCGACCTGGACGAGGCCGGCATCAAAACCGGTTCAGCCAAACTGTTTCCCATCGACCCGGAGGCGCTCACGCGTTTCAACGACCTCGCCGACGAGCGGGCAGACACGGAAAACGGTGCCAAAACGGACCCGAAAGAGCTTCTGCCCTACACTCCTCATGGAACTCTCCGCCCGCCACTAGCCCGGAACTCCGACCGCCCGGAATCCTCCTGGCAACTTAAGCCCGGAGACATCGTGTTCTTCCGGCCTTCCATCGACGGCCTCACAGTCGTCGAAGTTTCCCTTTCCTCCGCGTGGCGAGGGCGGGTTGAACAAAACTCGCCATTGCTTTCCCCTTCCGCGCCGACGAATGCGTTCTTTGATCCGGCGATACTCCCTTTGACCCGGGGGCGCACTCTCACCCTCGCTGAACAGTTGTTTGGCGTCGTCGAAATTCAGGATAAAAAAGAGAAAAAGGCCCTCGGGCAGAAGTCTGCTTTCGCCTTGGGCAGCCGGTTGCGCGTCTCCCATGCCACGCTGCATTCCGCACCGCAAGGAGGAGCATACCAACCCGCTTCCGAATTGCTTTCGCAGCAGCAGCGCCAAGCCATACATGGCAATGTCAAAGATGTTCCCCTTCAGAACCTCGCCAGCCCCAAACTCCCATCGCCGGCAATGTATTTCAAGAAACAAAACGGCGCCGGTGCCTACATCCCCAAGAAAAGCCTTAACCCGGTCCTCCACGCTCCCCAGGGGCGAAAGTTCTACTTGCGCCGAAACCCTGACGATTATTCAGCAACCACTCAATCTTTCGTCCACCCGCTCCGTCTGACCGAACCCGATGAAATCAGCGCCATCGCCCGTCAGCATCAGTCGGTCGAAAAATTCGTCCGGCCTGGCTCGACGTTCTATTTTCATTTGGACTTCGACAATCTTAGCGACCTGGAGCTACAGCTTGTGGCTTATGCCCTTCAACCAACACCGACATTTCGCCACCAAATTGGCCATGGCAAACCGCTCGGTTTGGGTCAGTTGAAAATCGAGATTGCCGGGTTGCTTGAAGTGACCAGAAACGAGCGCTACAAGGGAACACTCACTGCATCGCGGTGGCATCATGCCTGGGCGATGGGCGCTCCAATGTCTGAGTGGCCGGAAGCACTTAAGCGCCACCTCCCAGTGCAATTCAGCCCGTTACAGGAAAAACTTGGCGAATTGAAGAGCTCATTTGAAAAATGGGCTCAACCCATAGGCATGTCCCCTGTGTTGCGAGCGATCGAGTTGATTGGCACGCCGCTGCCAGCCGGAGCCAAAGTCCATTATCCGCAGGCGAACCAGAAAAACCTTGGTAACACCCACAATCCCACCTGGGTTGATATCAAGTCCGGGGATGCGGAGTTCGAGGAGAAGCTTTACGAATGGTTTGTTCAAAACGACGATTCAGCCCAAGGCCGCAACCCTGGCCAGTTTCTGCGTCCGCTCCTTAATGAGCAAAGGCAGGTGGCAGAGAAGATTCCATCTCTCGACCGCGCCCAGTGCCAATTGCCGCCGCCGCTCAAGCACTCCGGCGTCCCCCAAACGGCCGGCCCAGGAGGTGGTGGAGGTGGAAATGCCGGGGCGACCCCAACCAATCCCTCCGCGCTTGCAGGCAGACCCGCCAAGGCAAGAGTGGCCGCGCACGAGAAGGCCAAAGGCAAGGTCCGGATTCGTTTCACAGTCACTTGCGGAGGCTTTGAGCTTCGCGGCTACCTGCAGCAACCCGACCCGAACGTGGACAAGCAACGCTACCCTGACAATCCAAACAAGGAATTCGATTTCATCCTGGTAAACCCAAGAAAAATAGATGGAGCCTGGCAATGCGAGCTCAGGCGGGTTGCATGACTCTAGCTGACCACACTCGTGTCGCCGCTCCATAAAAACCAACAGCCATGCCCACCCTCACCATCCCCTGCGAAACCTCGGCAGTCTCCGACGGCTACCACACTTTCGGCGAACTCTACGACCATCGCTGCCTCCTCTTCGTGGCCCTCATGAAAGCCCATCCTGCGCTCGCTTGGCGCTCCCGGTTGCACGATGATGGCTCCGGTGAACCGGGTTGGTGGGCGGGTGGATTGCGCCTGCCCGCCGGCGACATCTCCTACCATCTGCCCGATGGCCTCTGGCCGTTGCTTGAGGGCAGCAATATCCAAACCCTCGACCGAGCCCCGAAATGGGACCGCCACACCAGCGCCGATGTGCTGAGCCGGCTGAAAAAATGGCTCGAACTGCCCCATCAGTTATCCCATGGCTCGCACGGCTGATTATGCCGCGGTGTATGAGGTGTCGAGTGACAGCGAGCGCACGCGCGTGGCCGGCGTGCTCGAGGGCTTCGGCATTCGCGTGCAGATGACCTCCTTCGAGTAACCCGCTTCCTCGAAGCTTTCGAGCAAGAAATGAAGACCCGGCTCCGAAACGAACC
>JBAXTC010000873.1:0-3079 GCA_037130375.1 Verrucomicrobiota bacterium
GCACCCAGCGAGGTCCTCGAATTGGTCGCGCGCTTCGAGCAGCAGCTCGATGCTTGCAAATCCGGGCCATACAACGAAGCGCAGCTTCGGCAGGAGTTCCTCAATCCGCTGTTCAAAGCCCTCGGCTGGGACATCCACAACGAACAAGGCTACGCCGAAGCCTACAAGGACGTCATCCACGAGGACACCATCCGCATCGGCGGCGCGGTGAAGGCCCCCGACTACTGCTTCCGCATCGGCGGCACGCGCAAGTTCTTCCTCGAAGCCAAGAAGCCTTCGGTCTGCATCAAGGAGGAGCCGGCCGCCGCTTACCAACTCCGCCGGTATGCCTGGTCCGCGAAGCTTCCGCTCAGCATCCTGTGCGATCTCGAGGAGTTCGCGGTATATGATTGCCGCATCCGGCCGCACAAGGACGACCCTGCCGCCGCCGCGCGCATTTTCTACTGCACCTTCCGTGATCTCGGCGAGAAGTGGGGCTGGATCGCCGCCATCTTCTCGCGCGAGGCCGTCCTCAAAGGCTCCTTCGACAAATTCGCCGAATCCAGCAAAGGCAAACGCGGCACCTCAGAAGTGGATGCCGCCTTCCTGGCGGAAATCGAGAGCTGGCGCGGCGAGTTCGCCCGCAACCTCGCGCTCCGCAATCCCAAACTCTCCCAGCGCCAACTCAACTTCGCCGTCCAGCGCACCATCGACCGTATCATCTTCCTCCGCATCTGCGAGGACCGCGGCATCGAGGACTACGGCCGCCTCCGCGCCCTCGTCAACGGCGACCGCATCTACCCGCGCCTCTGCCAGTTGTTCGAGGCCGCCGACGCACGCTACAACTCCGGCCTTTTCCACTTCAAACGGGGAAAGGACCGCCACGAAGCCCCCGACGAACTTACCCTGGCGCTCGAACTCGACGACAAGCTCCTGCGCGACATCCTGCGCCGCCTCTACTATCCCGACAGCCCGTACGAGTTCTCCGTCCTCTCCGCCGACATCCTCGGCCAGGTCTATGAGCAGTTCCTGGGCAAGGTCATCCGCCTGACCGAGGGCCACCGCGCGGTAGTGGACGACAAGCCGGAGGTTAAGAAAGCCGGCGGCGTCTATTACACCCCCACCTACATCGTGGACTACATCGTGCGCCAGACCGTAGGGAAGCTCCTCGAGGAATTCAGCAGCCGACATAAGGAGGCTCATTCTCAAGAAATCGAAGCCGATCAGAGCCTGCTCACGCCGACTGCTGCGGGGCGAACGATGGACCCTCGCGCTGCCACCGCCATCCTCAACCGCGTCGCCAAGCTCCGCATCCTCGATCCCGCATGCGGCTCCGGCTCGTTCCTCATCGGCGCCTACCAACATCTGCTCGACTGGCACCTGCAGTTCTACCTGGCAAACGATCCGTCCATCTGGGCCAAAGGTGCCAAGCCCGCCCTCGTCCAGACCGGCAAGGCCTGGAAGCTCACCATCGACGCCCGCAAGCAGATTCTCCTGAACAACATTTTCGGCGTGGACATCGACACCCAGGCGGTCGAGGTTGCCAAGCTCTCCCTGCTGCTCAAAGTTCTGGAAGGCGAAACCGGGCAGAGCCTCCAGACCATCTTCCGGCTCTTCCAGGAACGCGCCCTGCCGGACCTCGGCGACAATATCAAATGCGGCAACTCGCTTATCAGCCCCGATTTCTACCAGCAGCAACAAATGGCGCTCCTCGATGACGAAGAGCGCTACTACATCAACGTCTTTGACTGGCAGGCAGAGTTTCCAGAGGTATTCGGACCACGGACCTCCGCCGGCGAACTGCAGGAAACAGCGGCCCCGTTGGACTACGCCATGCCCGGCGTGCCGCTGCATGGCCGCTACGGCTACAAGAAAAAGAAAGACGCAAAGGCCCTGCTGCCTCTGATGCCGCTGGAACCCGAGTGGGAAGGCGGGTTCGACGCCGTGATTGGGAATCCGCCCTACGTCCGCATCCAAGGCTTTCCTGAAGACCAGATCAAGTATCTGACAACCCATTACCGTTCAGCGACTGGGAACTGTGACCTTTACGTGAGCTTCGTCGAGCGCGGCTTCGCTTTGCTTCGGGACGGCGGTGTGCTCGGCTTCATCGTGCCGAACAAATTCTTTAGGACAGACTACGGAGAGGGATTGCGCGGATTGCTTTCCGGGAAGCGCGCCCTCAGCCGAATCGTTGACTTTGGGGCGAACCAAGTCTTCGCGGCCACGACCTACACTTGCCTCCTGTTTCTTCGCAACGCCGGGGCAGATTGCTTCCAATACGCGGAGAGCAAAGCTGCGCGTGCGTTGCTCTCTAACGCCGTCTTCTCGCAGCGGGACGCCAGGAAACTCGGCGCGGCGCTTTGGACCTTCGATAGCCTCGCAACGGCTTCGGTATTAGCCAAACTCGAACAGCACACGAGTCGGCTCCTTGATCTGCCGGCCGATATGAGCCGTGGCAGCAGCACGGGCAACGACGAGATCTTTGTCTTCGAGGCGGACACGCTGAAGATTGAGGAAGCGCTCGTGCGCGATCCCCTGTTTGCCAGCGATTTTGGCCGATACCGCTTCGCGCCGGCAGGCAAATGGAAGGTCATCTTTCCTTACCACTGGGAGGATGGAGAATATCGGCTCTACGCAGAGAGCGAACTCAGGAGCAAATTCCCGCGCGCTTTCGCACACCTTCAAAAACATCAAGCCACTCTCAAGCTTCGCAAGCAATACCGAGAGTGGTTCGGCTACAGCGCGCCACGAAATCTCGAACTGCATGACCAAGCGCAAATCGCTGTTCCTTTGCTTGCCGATGAGGGGCTGTTCTCGTTGATTCCAGATCAAACGCGTGGCCGCCTTTGTCCGATGGCGAGCGGTGGTTTCACGGTAACTCTGTCGAAGCAATGCCAATTGAGGCCGGAATATGTTTTGGGGCTGCTCAACTCGAAGCTCCTTTTTTGGCGACTTCAAAAACTGAGCAGCCTGTTTCGCGGCGGCTGGATTACTTGCACCAAGCAGTATTTTGGAGAGTTGCCGATTCGACGCATTGACTTCTCCGATGCCGCCGACAAATCGCGCCACGACCGCCTGGTGAAGCAAGTCGAGCAAATGC
>JBAXTC010000874.1:0-3071 GCA_037130375.1 Verrucomicrobiota bacterium
CCTCCTTTTTACCTTGAACTACATACCGGCTGAAATTCGCAAATATGCCCCCGTCACCATCGCATCCACCAACTCACCGGTGATCATCACGGCCGTCGCTGCATTGCCGGGCGGGGGAATCCAGTTCAACTTCAATGTGCCGGCGGGCACCAACTACGCGGTCGAGGCGTCCGGCGACTTTACCCACTGGCGGACCAATTTCATCGGCACCGGCGTGACCGGCGGCGAATCCTACACCAATGCCGCCGGTTCCAACTCGGTGCAGTTTTACCGCATCAAACTCTGAGGCCGGCCGCCGGTGTGAACATCTGCAACCAACTTCCGTCAACTACCTGCGTCCATGTTAGTCAACTGAACCTCGCCCAAGTTTGCAGAATATCAAATGAGCCGGGTGGTTTTCAGGTCGATGGAGGATGGAAAAGCCAGCGTATCCATGAAATCGGAAGAGGCGAAGGAACTGAATCTGCCGCCTCCAGAACCAAAGAACCGACCGAAATCACTTGGGGCCTAAAACGGCGTCTTTGGCTGCCTTGGCGACGCGGAACTTGACCACCCGTTTTGCAGCGATCTTGATGGTCTCGCCGGGTGCTGGATTTCGACCCATACGGGCTTTGCGATTGACCAGGACGATCTTGCCCAGCCCAGGAATCGTGAAGGAGTTCTTGGCGTTCTTACACGCCAGGGCCACCAAGGCTTCGATTGATTGAACGGCCTGCGTTTTGGTCAGGCCGACGCTTTCCGCCAGAGATGCGACGATTTGTGATTTTGTGAGTGCTTTTGCCAGCTTCACAAATACCTTGATTCTATTGATGTTTACGAGGTTGGCGGAAGGGAGAGGATTCGAACCTCCGGTAGCCTTGCGACTACGTCTGATTTCGAGTCAGGTGCCTTTAACCACTCAGCCACCCTTCCAACCATTTATTTTCAAGCACTTACGCGTTTTCTAGCAGATTGATGTTGACCATTTGATACTGCTCGCATGAAAGCAGCAGAACCGGCCACCGAGAAAGACGCCCGGTGGTCGAAAACACAATATGCAAACTTGATCCGCTACGTGCCATCAGGGATATATTTTACCAGAATCCGTGTCCGAGGCAAGTTGATTATCAAAACCCTGAAGACGGCCAGTGTTACCGTGGCCAAGTTGCGGATGGCTGATCTGGAAAAGGATGAACGGAAGAAGGCGGAGAACCAGACGAGCGTCACCAGCGGCAAAATGACCTTCAGTGATGTCCTGGCGCTATACCGCCAACGCCTCCAAACCGATGTGAACCTCAAGCCTCGCTCCAAGGAATACCGTGAGGAGCGCATCAGTGCCCTCTTGAAATCCTGGCCAGACCTCAAAGACAAAGACGTGCGACTGGTTACTACGCCACGACCACGAATGGTCCATTGTGGTCATGGCGCTTCCTCATCATGCCCGGAAAATCAAAACGTTCGGAAATCAAACACGCGGCACCGAACCATCCCAAGAACATGCCGCTGATATGCAGCAGGCAATACCCTTGGTAAAACAAGTCGGGGGTGTAGAGTTTGAGCGTTTTCCAGGTGAGATACGCTGGCCAGATGGAAAGCATGACAACCGCAAAGATGGCCACCACCGACAGAAGATATCGCGAGAGAAATATCTGGTCAGGTCCCCAAACATCTTTCGCGTCTTCGCCTTCCAGCACCCATCTGCAACGGAGAGATCATAAAGTCCAACCCTTCCACCGGTGCCTCCGGGCACATGTCCATCAACTCTCGCAAGCTGATTTCCTTCTTCGCCACCTCCACGAAATGTTTCATCAACAGTTTCTTTGTCAGAACAGTCACGCCAATCGCATCCACCAGGTCTTCCACGGCCCACAGCGCATCCAGGTCATCAGCGTTAACGACCCGCTCCCGCAGTTTTACTCTCCTCTCGGCTGTCCCTTTGTCCGCCCGGCTCTGCTGCTCGATCAGATAGATTCTGCTCGGCGACAAGTTGAACTTCCTGGCGACATCGCTACGGCGCACTCCCCAGCTTCCCGCATTTGAAGGATTTGCCGGTTACGCTCTGGGATGTGGATCGCGACTATGGCCTGCATGATGTGCATGACTATAGTTTGTGCCTTGGGTCAGAATGCGGCAGCGAAGCGGGGTCATCTGGAACGCCAGTGACCAGGATCATGTTGCCTGTATAACCCGCGAAGGCTTGGAAAACGAACTCCAACCAGTAACCCAGTGACGTCCCGAATTTCAGGTAATCTCTCAACGACTGGTCAGCAACGAACAGCGACCTTTGCTGGCGCTCAAAAAACTGCTCCCATTTCCGCCTGTCCCCATCCCTGAAGACATAGGGGGTGCCGATCGTGACCGACCTCTTTTCCTCTTCGCTAAAAGGAGGCAGCAACCGAACGTACCAGACCTCTCCTTCACAGCCTGGATACCCGCTGCCATTCCAGCACTGAAACTCCTGCCTGCCCGCGATGTCCCAGAGCTTGACTCCCTGATCGTTAACTTCAGTCACCTCGTAAAATGAGCAAAATGAATCGTTCAACAGCTCCAAGGCCTTCTGAAGGTAATCGAAGCTGCCCGTGTGCTGGAGATACTGGGCAAACAACCCGCCCATCGTCACCCCGGTAAAGGAATCATGAGCATCGAGCGAAACCCAATTTGCCCAGAAGGCCTTGGTAACCGGACTCATGGGCGGATAGCTCGGCATGTGCTCGTCCTGGAGGTCGCAGATTTGGTTGTTCAACTGAATCAACTCGAACATATCCAAGGCTTGCATGGCGAATTCTGTGGCCGTATTGACAGCGGCGATGTAAGCGTGAAAACTCACGTCCCCAGGCTTCGTGTTCGTGTAAGTCCCTTCATGAATCGACCGCAACAACTCGAGATCGGCTTGGCTCTCCTCGAACGTGAACCTCTGGCCGAGGACTTTCTTCAGCAGCTTTGGCGTTCTCGAGTTTGGTTTGTGATGTCCTTGTTTCATAACTCTCGATGAGGGGCATGCATGGAACATGGCCCTTTCGTCCCGGGTTCTTCTCTCGTTAACAATTCAGGGGGTTCGCAGGCTTTGGACCAGGAAAGCGGGGTGCATCCCT
>JBAXTC010000875.1:0-3058 GCA_037130375.1 Verrucomicrobiota bacterium
TCTGAGTTGGTAGAGACTAAATGGAGACGCTTGTGCGTTTGGAAAAAGAATTGGCAAGAAAAGAAAAATTAGTATGGCGAAGACGAATCAGAACAGCACGCAGGAAGCCGGTGGGAATTCAGCAACACCGGAAGTTGCATCCTCGTACACCAGCGAATCTTTCATGGGCTTGAATATGAAAACAATATCCTTTGCCGCGCATCATTCTCAGCATGAACTTTTATCTTCCTCGCCGATCAAATCCCAGTGCCCCATCCTCCCGTCCTCGGGCGGCACCCGCGCAGATTACCCGCAGGCTCCTCGCTGGAAGCGGGCGCTGGATATCACGTGCATCCTCCTCGCCTCGCCCCTGCTGATTCCGTTGGGCATTCTCATCGCCTTCTATA
Source organism: Verrucomicrobiota bacterium (assembly GCA_037130375.1). Lineage (GTDB taxonomy): Bacteria > Verrucomicrobiota > Verrucomicrobiia > Limisphaerales > UBA8199 > JAPLUA01. The sequence goes on from JBAXTC010000875.1 coordinate 387, forward strand.
TCAAGGTCGTTTCTCCCGGCTCAGTACTGTTCAGGCAGGAGCGCGTTGGTTTCCTGGGTCGCCATTTTGTGTGCTTCAAGTTCCGAACGATGGTGGCCAACGCGGATTCCAGCCTGCATCAGAACCACATTGCCCAGATCATGGCTTCCGGCCGCCCGATGGTAAAGCTGGATGTGGCCGGGGACCAGCGGATGATCCCTGGCGGCGTCTTGCTCCGGTCGCTCGGGCTGGATGAACTGCCGCAGATTCTCAATGTGCTGCGCGGGGAGATGAGCTTGGTGGGGCCGCGCCCCGCTATGGCCTACGAGTGCGAGAAATACGAGACCTGGTGCTGGCGGCGCTTCGATACGCTCCCGGGTCTCACAGGCTTGTGGCAGGTCAGCGGGAAGAACCGCACCACCTTCGATGAGATGATGGCGCTGGACCTGCGTTACGCGAAGTTCAAATCCATTTTGCTGGATCTCAAGATCATGGCTTGGACTGTTCCAGCCATTGTTCTGCAGGCTTGGGAAACGAACATTGTCGGAAGATTGATGGCGGAGCGCGACTGGATCTGGCGCAGGATGCCAGCCCCCTCTGGTCGTTAGGCCACGAACGTTGAAACAGATGTCTTTTAGGGGGTGTTAATTACACACATGGGGGGGCAGTGTTTTCCGGAATGCCTTTCCGCCTTGCCATAGGTGTCTATCAATAGGTGTCAGTGTAAACCGATGCCTTGGCTTTGCGACTTCAAACTCGACTTCCCCTTCAAATAGCTCAACTGTCTAATCAACTCAACTCCCCCTAAAAGGAATCTGTTGAAACAAAGCGAGTCTTGAAACAGAGTATGGCCAAATCCCACACCGAGAAAACGTGGGCTGCGGAGAAGTTGATTATATGCCAAAACAAATCAATGTCGGGGTCGTGGGCTGTGGTTACTGGGGACCAAACCTCATCCGTAACTTCCGGTCGTTGCCGGACTGCAGCCTCAAGATGATGTGCGATCTCAGCGAGCAGCGCCTCGCGCACTTGAAAGGGTTGTATGCCGAGGTGACCGGCGAAACGGATTACAACCACATGCTCAACGAAGTGAACCTGGACGCCATCGTCATCGCCACGGCGGTCAAACACCATTATCCGATGGCCAAGGCGAGCCTCCTCGCCGGCAAGCATACGCTGATCGAAAAACCGATGGCGGCCTCATCCTGCGAATGCCAGGAGTTGATCGCCATCGCCAGGGACAAAGGCGTGGTGCTCATGGTGGGCCACACCTTCCTCTATTCCTCCGCCGTCCGGAAGATCAAGGAGATCGTGGACCATGGCGACCTGGGAGACATCCGCTACATCTCCGCCCGCCGCCTCAACCTCGGCCTGTTCCAGAAGGACATCAACGTGGCATGGGACCTCGCTCCGCACGACCTGTCCATCATCCTCTACCTCATGGGCGATCAGCCGCTCAGCGTGAGCTGCCGGGGCAGCGCCCACGTCACTCCGGGCGTGGAAGACGTGACATCCATACACCTCGAGTTCCCCAAGAACCGCTCCGCCCTCATCCACAGCAGTTGGCTCGACCCGCGGAAGGTCCGCGAGATGACCTTCGTTGGCAGCAAGCGGATGCTTGTTTACGACGACGTGGCCATGATCGAGAAGATCAAGATTTTCGACACATGCGTCGAGCGTCCGCCGCACTACGATACATTTGCGGAATTCCAGTATGCCTACCACTACGGCGACATGTATGCACCCTACCTCAAACAGGATGAACCGCTCAAAGTCGAGTGCCAGCACTTCCTGGACTGCATCCGTATTGCCAAGACACCCCTGACTGACGGCACGCAGGGACTGCAGTTGGTGAACATTCTTGAGGCCGCCTCCGTGTCGCTCCAGCAGCATGGCACTCCCGTCGATTTTGTCCAGCCGCCGCCTCCGCGAATGGCCCTCCCCCGAGAATGAGCAACGGGTGGACGAGATAATCCACATCCTCCCGCAGCCGATCCGGCGCCGGGGCGGGGCGCGCGTCTTGGCGGCCGGCTGAGACCCAGCCTCGTTAGGATTTGACCCTTCTCAGCCCCTGATCTCTACCCACATCTTTTTGGCCGAACACCGGGGGCACCTCCCACAATTCGCAGAAAACGGCCCAAAGTCGCAGATTCCTGCTCCCGAGGAGTGAATTAAACGGCTTGAAAATTCAGTTAGCCAATCACCTGCTTGATCCGCTGTTGAAACTCAACCACGAGAAGAAGCGGTTTCTGGAATGTAGGCCGAGCCGTTGACAGGGTTTGAGACCCCAAAGCAGTCGGATCGGATGCTGCCACTTTCGGGTCTGCGGATGTCACCGGACGGACCAAAACGAGCCACCTGCGGGCGAAATCGACCCAGCCACCTAAGAATTCTCCAACAGTTGAGAGTACTTTCGCAAACAACGATACCGCTAAGAGAAATGTTACCACCTCCTGCTTACTTAAAGTTAGCCACCCGCTGGGCGACCTCTTTCCTTTCCAAGTAGTAATTGCCCCATACAGGTTGTTGTGTCTCGGACGGTCTGGTCGGAGCCGCGCATTGGACGTTAACGATAAGTTCATGCGCATGAACACCACAATGTTTGCGATTTCGGGGCCGCCCGCGTTCAAGGTTCAAGGTTCAAAGTTCAACGGTTCAAAGTTCAACGGTTCAAAGTTCAACGGTTCAAAGTT
>JBAXTC010000876.1:0-3049 GCA_037130375.1 Verrucomicrobiota bacterium
CTATGGTAGGTTCAATCGGAACAAATCACATGCGGTTGTCGAATCATTCTTACGGTCTGATTTCAGGATGGTATTACGCTGGCTCGGGTGTTTGGTATTGGCTTGGCTACTGGCAGCTTGGTTCACAAGATGCCCGATTTGGCAATTATACCGCTGGTTCTGCCAGCATTGATACAATCGTTCAAAATGCTCCGACCTACGTGAGTGTTTGGTCGGCAGGAAATTCTTTAAGCAACGGCCCGCCGATTCAACCAACCAACCACTATGAATTCACCCTCTCAGGGAGTCGTTTTGTTACAAACGCAGTTCGCAGCGCAGACGGCGACCAAGGCGGCTTTGACACTTTAGCACAACAGGCAGTCGCCAAGAATAACCTTGCAGTGGGTGCGGTGTTTGCGCTGACCAATGGCTACAACGGTGCAAACAGCGTGTTTCTTGCGTCGTTTAGTTCTTGCGGGCCGACTGACGACGGGCGTATTAAGCCTGACGTTGTTGGCGATGGCGTTAATAATTGGGTTCCTGTTTCCGCTAGCGATTACACGTATGGTATTGGGAGCGGTACAAGTTTCGCTTCGCCAAGCGTGGCAGGCTCAATCAATTTGCTGAGTCAGTTTTACAAACAACTTCACCCCTATTCCTCAGATCCCTTGGCGTCCACGCTGAAAGGACTCGTTATTGAGACCACAGATTCAGGCACAACAAATAATGGGCCAAGCTATCGTTTCGGCTGGGGCTTGATGAATACCAAGACAGCGGCGACGCTTATTAGCCAAGACGCAACCAACGGTTTGAAATACCAGATTAAGGAGGTATTGTTGGGTAATGGTCAGTCCATTCAGTTTCCGGTTGTGAGTGCTGGCATTACTCCGTTGAAAGTCACCATTTGCTGGACAGACCCCGCTGGTACTCCAAACAGTGTTACTAATCTGGACAACCCGGCAATCAAACTCGTGAACGATTTAGACCTGCGGGTAATTAGTCCAAGCGGCACTACAAATCTCCCTTGGGTGCTGAACCCCGATTTGACGAATAGAACTTCTGCGTCTCGCTCCGCTGCCGCCACAACCGGAGATGATAACCGAAACAACGTAGAACAAGTTTACATTCCATCGCCAGCGAGCGGCACATACAGCGTTACCGTGAAGCACAAGGGCACGCTCACAACCAACCAATGGGTTTCAATTCTGATTAGCGGCAACGTTGCCCAGCAGCCCCAGGCTCTTGCCATAAATCAGATTCTACAGACCGCCACAAATCAAATGGCAATCGGCTGGCCTGCGGTGGTTGGCGAACAATATCAAGTGCAGGGCAATAACAATGTGGCGACAACAAACTGGTTTAATCTCGGGGGCATCATTAGCGCACGCCTCACGAATGTTGTCGCACAAGTGCCAAAGACAAACGTGATGCATTTCTACCGTATCGTTCAACTTCCATGACCAAACTGAATCCCAATGCAATGAGAGTGTGGGGTTTAATCCTCACACTCGGCTTTTCTGCCTTGGCCGAATCCATCAAAGGCCAAGGCACAATCGTCTATGTAACGCCCCAACCCGCACCTTATTACAGTGCTTTTTATCCCGGCACACTTGACTTTACTCTGGACATTGATAGGGATGGCACAACCGATTTCATTCTGCGGTCAAATGACCCGGGTTGGTCCATCAATAATACTGTTTTAATCCCGCAAGGTGGTAATTCAATCGTGAGCATGGGTTCGCACCTCGCCAACATGAACAACGGAGACGAGATTGGCTCATCACTTGACCCGGTTTATCAATGGTCACAGGGGAAACCCCCGCTCTCACTCGTGGCTTTGCTCCTTGACCCTCAACCTGTCGAAGAAGGCAATTTCGCTTATCAAGAATCCGGCTATATCGGTTTTGATGTGGTTAAGAACGGGATGAACTACTATGGCTGGATTTCTGTTTCAAGCCCCGGTCAAGGTGGTTTGCCCGGGGATGCAGCCATTTACGGTGAGCTTGTCAACTGGGCGTACCAAACAAGCCCGAACACTCTAATCCTCGTGGGGCAAGTCCCGGAGCCGTCAACCGTGGCGCTTATTGTCGTTGGCGCTGGCGTGGCGGTTGCCTCTGTGAGGCACCGTAACCGCCCCCGTAGCCTCAAGGCGCATCCTAAACCGCTGGACGGGTCAAACCCCACCAGAAGTACCCCGGAAGAGTTCAACCGGAGCAAGGTGGCACACGGCGACCTCTACCGCATCCTCGGCCAGTACGCGCACGACAGGCTGCCCACGGTGAGGTCGAGCAGGTGCTGGGTGATGCCGGGGTGCTGCGGGAGGCGTTTTAACGGGACCGCGTAATCGCTTGCGACATTTGCGACGAATGCGCCAATTGTCGCAATTGTCGCACGCGTCGTAGCTAGCCCGGATATTTCACACTTGGTGCCAAAACCGATTAAACTCAATGTTTACAGGTGTTTCATGCACAAACCAAAAAGTGGCTTCCGACAGTGTGTTGAAATAAACGGATGTCGAAAAACCGCCTCGGAGCCGCGCCGCTATTGGTGTTCGTGGGGGTCCGGCTAGAAACATTATGAAATATGCAGGCTAGAGGTTATCCGAAAAGATGATTGGAATATCTGAGGCGTTGGAACGGGTCGCACGCGGCTGTTTAAGATCTTTCTTTTGTTGCATAACATACTTGACAAGAATCGGTTGCAAGTGATATAAGATAGGCATGACTAGCGTGCCACATCTTCCTATCCAACCACTACCCCGGCTGTTTTTGATGCCCGTGGATTCGCAACTGCATGAGTTTTTGATCGAAACCCATCGGGTCGTCGAGTTTGCTCCGCAAATACTTGATCACATTGAAGCGGACCTGATGGATCACGGGCTGCAGAAGAAACGGCTGCGCCAAGCAGATCGTCGTTTTCTGGAGGGACAAACGCCTAATCTGGCCAACCTGGGGATTGAGTTGCGCCAAGGGGACCCGGCCAAGCTGGAACTGGAAGTGGGCCGTCCGCGCATGGAGCCGTATCTGGCATATCTGTTTTTGATGTTGCGGGGACGTTTAGGCGGGTGCAA
>JBAXTC010000877.1:0-3047 GCA_037130375.1 Verrucomicrobiota bacterium
GCCTTGCAGGTCGATGTACTCCTTGAGCGTTCCGCGCTCGTAATAATCGGTGACATACCAGGCGCCTTCGGGGGCGAACCCGAAGGCGTGGACTAAGGCCAGGCAGCTTGCTCCTCCAGTGCGGGCCCGCTTAAGCTGCTTGATGCCTTCGAGAAAAGTCAGGGACTGATCTTGCTGAAGCGCGTCCTCGGGCTGGCCGGTTGCTACCCGACCGGGCCGCGGGGCATAACATTTGACGGCATAGGACCGGCCATCGGGCGGCCCGCTCTTCCGTGCCATCCAGACGGTCGTGACATGGCGTGGCTCTTCGGTGATCGAAATCTGCTCGACCGTCTCATATTCACCAAATATCGGCATAGTGCATCCGCAAAACTAACTTAACTGTCGCTCCCCAGCCGCCTCAGGGCAATTTGTAAATTCACGGGCATCGGGAAAATCATTGGCGAGGAACAACGCAGACGCAATGCGCTTGACACTCCGCGGCGTTGATGACGCTCATCGCTCCCCAGTGTCCGGTTACAGGGCATTCCAATCCTGCACGGCAGGCTTCTCAAGCGTGCGGAAATCTCGATTCCAGTTACTTTCCTGACTTTCCTGACTTCAATAGATCGAGTGCGCTCGGCTTCTTCGGAATGGCATTGGTCAACACCGAAGCTGTTGGCACCTGAGGCAAAGACGGTGCCTGCACTTTAGGCACATCCGCCCCCCCCTTCAACGCCCCCGGCACCGCACCCGAGGCGGTGGTGTTGGCACCTGACAAAACCCCGCCCAACGCTCCAGCGGCACCCACGCCCAGCGCTCCGGCGGCACCCGCGCCCAACACACCTTGCAGCGCCGCCTCCGCGCCTGTTTTCAGCAATCCGCGCGAGAGAGCCAGCGCGTCGGTCTTGACTTCGGGATTCGCGAACGTGCCGCCGACCTTGCAGAAATCCGGCAGCCTCGCGTAGGATTGGTCGGTGGCCGTATTGGTCGAAGCCAGCCCCACTCTGGCGAGGGTGCTACGTTCCAAGGCGATGCCCACCGGCAGGTCGTTCAGCCGGGATGCGCTTACCGGGTCAGCCAGAGAGATGGTGCCCGCGGATGTGGCTTGAAAGGCGGCGCTTTGCAGGAGCAACGACTCCAATTTGACGGTCCCCGCAGAGACCTCGGCATGGGCATCCAAAGCGTCCAGCGGCGACTGGGTCATGTCAGGAAGCCGCAACAAAACGCTTACGGGTTTGAAAATCGCCGAGAAGAAAGTGGTGAGGGAGGTTCCGCGGCCTTGGCTGCCGGAGCCGTTGCCCGCCAACCGGATGTTGGCGTTCGCAACGGTGAGGCTGGTATTGCCGGCCAAATGCTTTTGCAGCGATGCCCCGGTAATCCCCGCGCCTTTGATAGTGGTGCTGACGGTGAGCAGCCCTTTGACTTGGCCGCGCTGCGCAGGGTCAAAGGAGTTCAATAACGGCTCAAGCGGAATGCGATTCGCGCTGAGGTTGACATCATATTCATAACCGGGAACCCCCAGGTTGGCCGATGCGCGCAGGCTGACGGGCGCACCGTTGAGCGTCAGCTTAAACGGATCAATCGCAACGCTGTTGGTCTCGATCCTGACGATGGCAGCAAAGTTGGCCACTTCGATCTCGCGCAAGTAGAGTCGCCGGATGGCCGCGTCCAATGCCACCCGCCCGACCGGCAACTGGATGGGACCAGGCTCGGTGCTTGCAGCGGCGGAAGCGGCAGGTGTCGAGGCGCGCTCCACCTGGTTGGTCGCTGGCTTCCGACTGGCGAACATATCGTAACACGGCGTCAGGTCGAGCGATTCGGCCGTCAGCTTGAGATCGCCAGCCACGCCGTTGGAGCGCGCGAAATCCAGGGTGCCGCTGAGCCGAAGCTGTTGTTTGGCGCGCGCCGTTTCGTCGATGGAAAGCTGGAGCATCCGGAGATCCAAAACCTGCTTGGTGAGCGAACTGTCAATCTGGAGGGCGAACTTGAGCGGGCGGGTGGGGGAGTCGCCAGCCGGATCCTTCAGGAGCAAGTTCACCACCCGAAGCTCCCCTTTGACTTTTGACTCACCTTCGGGTTCGCAGCGGGCGCTGGCGCTCAGGTTGATGGAGACGCTTTCAAGCTTCTTGTCCCCTAGCGCGCCGGACAGCAACGGAGCCAGCGCATTCTGGTTGAGGTCGGTCAGGCGGACTTCCAACTGACCGCCCTGCCGCGTCAGATGGTAGTCGCCTTTGATGTCGAAGCTGCCCCCTGGGAGATCACCCTGCTTGACGGAGCCGACGAATTGGCGGATTTCCGCGAGGTTGTCGCGCAAGGAACCGTCGAGCTTGACCACGGCGGTAAGCGGCGTCTTGGGAAGCATGCCCTTGGGATCAGCGAGGAGGAATTCCGTCATCTTGAACTCGCCTTTGACGGCGGATTCGCCTTTCGGATCGTAGCTGGCGTCGGCGTTGATGTTGATTGAGGCTGAACTGAGGGTCTTGTCGCCGAGAGCGGACGCCAGCAAGGGCTGAAGGATGTTTTGGTTTAAATCATTAAGCTTCAGGGCGGCACGAGTGGTTTTGGTCTTGAGATTGAATTGGCCGCTCGCCTCGAAGCTGCCACCGCTTAACCCGCCCTGACGAAAACTACCGGCGCACTGGCGAAGCTCGGCGAGGTTGTCCTTCAGCCCGGCGTCAAGTTTGAGCAGCAACGCGGTGGGCGCGCTTGCCAACTGACGTTGCGAATTGGTCAGAACGAGATTTTCCACCCGGAACTCCCCTTTCACCGCAGACTCGGCCTGGGGGTCAAAACCAGCCACAGCGTCGAGGCTGATAGAGACAGACTCGAGCTTGCTGCCGTCGGGCAACGGCGCGGCGAAGCTGCGCACAACGGATTGATTGAGATCGACGAGGTGAAGGGCAACCTGGCCATTGGTCTTGCCCAGGTCAAAGGCGCCGGTGACCTCGAAAGTGCCCCCGGGCTGACCGGCTTGCCTGAGTGTGGCGCTTAGTTTCTTGACTTCGGCAAGCTGGTCCTTGACCGATAAATCGCAGTCGGCATCGACCGCGAAACCGTCAAAGTTG
>JBAXTC010000878.1:0-3046 GCA_037130375.1 Verrucomicrobiota bacterium
GACATCGACCGCAAAGACCTTGACGGCACCGCGCTGGAGCAGGCAATCGGTGAAACCGCCCGTCGATGCGCCGAGGTCAATCGCCGTTTGACCGGATACGTCGAGCCCAAAATGCTCGAGCGCGTGTTCGAGCTTCAGACCGCCACGACTTACAAACTTCTCGGGCGCATCGAGCGCAAGCCGGTCCTGCGGCTTGACCGAGTCGCTCGGCTTGCGCGCGAGTTGTTGATTGATGCGAACCTGGCCGGCGAGGACGGCGCGCTTGGCCTTTTCGCGACTCTCGCAGAGCCCACGCTCGACCAGTGCTTGATCCAAACGAACCATCTGCCGAGTGTCGAGCGTCGAGTGCCGACTGTCGAGTGCTGAGTGTCGGAGGTAGAATGGGGTTCATCCGAATGGGACAGCTCGTGTAAAGCGTGGGGAAAGCCAGGCGTAATGAAATCGAGAAGCACCCAACCGAAAACAGCGATGCGCGGTGCTCGGGCTGCGAAGCGGAATGCTGTTCGTGATGGAATTGGTGGACAGCGTCGCCCGGCAGTCATGTCGCGGGTTCTCGCAGGTGCCAGCGTGCCGCTTCGCAGCGAACAGACGGGGATGCGAGCGGTTTACTTTTCCGAATATCTGAAGGCAATCTTGTCCAGGGGCACTCGGGTCACGGAATTCGGACCGTTGAAGGCAAAAGCTAACTCAACGTCCTTGAGACCCCAGGTCTCGATAAACTGGAGCGCGCGATCGATCGACTTAAAATTAAGACCATCGACCGGATTGCTCGTCCATCGGTCTGGCCCTTGAAAATACAACCCGCTCGGAATTTTCCGCAGCAGCGTTCTCATATAAACTCGGAACCTTTCGCGGTTCATGTTTCTCGCATCTCGCATCTCACACTACGAACCTCGATGGAGGCTCTGAATGGTCATTTAGCATACAAAGTGCCAAGCTGATTTGGGCCTGAAACAGGGCATTTCGACCTGGCTTGGTCCCCACCAAGTGTGGTTTTCCCGCAAGCTGCGTGAAAATCACGCCACGAGCTCCGAGCCTCGTCCTAAGTCATGTTCCGGAAGCCGGAAGCCTTCAGACACAATTGGTGACGGTGGAAAGTGGCTGGACAACCTCGATGCGCTCTGCCATTCTTCACCCACGGCCGATGGGCCGCGATTAAACCCGATTCTGTCGTATGGAACAACCTCAGCCAATACAGGAGCCGCAACTCGAAGCTCCGAAGGTGCCGGCCATGTCGCTGGGGGGCCGGTTGCTGAACGTATTCGCCACCCCGGGTGATGTCTTCGCGGAAATGAAGACCGCGAGCGCCTCGACAGCCAACTGGCTGGCGCCGGCGCTGATTCTCATCGCCGTAAGTTGGATGGCGACCTGGTTGATCTTTTCCCAGGACTCGATTAAGCGGCAGTTGAGCGAAATAACCGACCAGGCTATCCAGAAGCAGGTCGCGGCATCGCACATGAGTGAACAGCAAGCGGAACAGGCCCGCGCGATGGGAGAGAAGTGGGCGGGTCTCAGTTCCAAGATTGCCGCTATTCTGGCTCCGCTAGTGGGTGCATTTCTCACGCCCTTTTTTTGGGGGCTGATCGTTTGGCTGGTAGGCACCAAGGTTTTGAAAGGGGATTTTCCCTATATGAAAGCGGTCGAAGTGGTCGGCTTGGCGAACATGATCGAGGTATTGGAAGCCATCGTGAATACCTTGCTGATCGTGGGCAAGGGTAGCCTCTACGCTTCGCCCGGCCTGATGCTGCTGGTAAAGGATTTCGATCCGCAGAACACCGCCCATGCACTGCTGGCAATCGTAAATGTGATGACGTTCTGGGTGCTGGCCGTGCGCGCCAGCGGTTTGGCCCGGCTCAGCGGCGCGTCGTTCACCAAAGCCGCCTTGTGGGTGTTTGGCATTTGGGCGGCCTACACCGGCTTCTTTGTCGGCCTGGGACTCCTGGCGAAGGCCGTTTTCAAGCGGATTGGCGGATGAAACCGTTCGCGAGCACAGGCGCGTGCCATCATCCGCCGCCGCGCAGCGCCTTTTGTTGTGAAACAAATCCCTTCTAACCGTGTCAGATTAACTAACTGAAATGGCAAAATCTAAAAAGCGCAGAAAGGTCTTGGTCTTCGCCGCCATCATCCTGGCCCTGCTGGGTTTGACGGCGGTGGTCATTTTCAAGAAGCGGGACATCGTCATCACGGTTCAGACTGAGAAAGTCACGCGGCGGAATGTGACAGAAATCGTAGTGGCGAACGGCAGGATTCAGCCCGTGCTGCAAGTCAAGATCAGCGCGGAGGTCAGTGGCGAGATCATCGAGTTGCCGGTCAAGGAAGGGCAGGAGGTAAAGAAGGGCGATTTGCTGGTCAAGATCAAGCCCGCGTTCTACATCGCCGCGGTAAACCAGGCTGATGCGGGCTACAAGTCTTCTCTGGCCGGTCAAGCGACGGCGGCGGCCAACCTGCGGAAGGCCGAAGCGGAGTTCAAACGCTATCAGGATTTGTTTCGGAACAAGCTCGTATCGGATTCGGCATTCGACGAGGTGCAGGCGGCTAATGAGGTCGCCAAAGCGCAACTCGAAAGCTCCGTGCATCAAGTCTAAATGGCGAAAGCCCAGGTTGACAGCGTCAGGGACTCTCTGGAAAAGACAACCATCTTCTCCCCGTTGACGGGCACGATCAGCAAATTGAATTCACGGCCGGGGGAGCGGGTCAAAACCGGCCCGAACGAGGGGCATATTGGAGCCTCCGACAGTCCGGAAATCTGTTGACAGCGTATCAATCATCTGTTAATCACCTGTCAGCAATACGAAGGGGGCCGCCGCTTGCCCCCTGCGCGGTGGATACACAGATTCTTATTGAACAGGGTGTTGCAAAGCACCCTGTTCAGAGAGGCTGTTCAAAAATGCACCGATGCAAGGCGCGCAAAAACCGAAGAGGGTGGCGTATAGGCAAATACGTCGAACGAAGGGCTTGCCAGCGCAACGAAGCAGAGGTGCGTTTTTCAACAGCCTGTCAGGGAAGAAACATCGGGGAGGGGGATGTCGCCTTGCGAATCGAACAG
>JBAXTC010000879.1:0-3045 GCA_037130375.1 Verrucomicrobiota bacterium
GGTTGATGATAGTGTCGGTATGAAGACTGAAATGCTAGTTTGCGAGAAAAAGCCGGCCAAAGTGCCCGCCGCCCAGCCAGTGTTGGAGGAGGTGGCTCCGCGATTGCGGGGAACCATGAAAGTCATTTTTGCGGCCATGCAGGGATTCCATTCGTCATCCCGGCAGGAACTGCTGGCCGCCGCGAAAAGAGCCGGCTACACGGATTTGGAGTTTAATGCCGTCCTGGATTATTTGGTCAAGACGCCGGTTTTAATGGGAGCGGCTCCCGCGGCGAAGGCCGCCAAGGTTGGAACTGCCGGCCGGGAGGCCAAACCCAAAGCCTTTGACCCGCAGGAGGCTGGCCAGCGCCTGGTGGAAGAGTTACAAGCCGCCGAAGGCGGCGCTTGGATGGGGCCGGAACTGCAAGCCCGTTTCCACCTGACCCCGGCTACCCTGCACCGGCGGCGCAAAGAGCACCGAATCATTTATTGGCGCGATGCCCGGCACGAGTTTCATTATCCGCGGTGGCAGTTCACCCCCGCCGGCGCACTGCTGCCCGGAATCCAGGAAGTATTGGAGTGTTTCAAGAGCCAGGATGAATGGCGCGTGGTGCGCTATTTTCTTGGCCCGCGCGCCCAGTTGTCCGGCCTGCGGCCATTAGATTTGCTCCGCCAGGATGCCGTCGGAAAAGTCCTGGACCACGCTAAAGTCCATGCCAAAGAAAATACCTGGTAAGCTCAACCCTCCGCCGGCGCAGACAGCGTTTGACCAACTGCCACTCGGCCAACATTGCGGGCCGATGAAGGACGTCTTTTATCGCCTTCACTCCCTCAATCCGGCCACGGGAACGGCTTGGCCGCCGGTCTTTTTCAGCCACCTTGGCGCCACGCGCTTCGACCCGGCCGCCGGCGTTGGCACCCTGTATATGGGTTCAACACTGGTGGGGGCGCTCCTGGAAATGTTCGATGACCGGTGGGCCCCCTCGGCGACCTTTCACGAAGCCTGACCCAGACGGAATTGGGTCAATGGTGGGTGACGCTCCTTGCCATCCCCTCTGTTACGGTGTTTGAGGCCCAGCAGTTAAACCTCTCCAAGATTGGCACTGACTTCCAGCTTTTGACCGGGGACCATGCGGTTGCCCGTGAGTGGGCGCTGCGCATCATGTGCCATCCGGCCAACGTCGGTGGCATTCTGTTCGGTTCCCGCCATGACACCACCCAGCGCAATGTTGCGTTGTTCAACCGGGCCGGGATCACCCCGGCGGTGTATGAGGCCACGCTGCTCCCACCCGCCGCCGCGCATGGGCGCGGACTCGCCAATGTGGTTGGCCCGCTGGTGCATGGCCCAGCCGTTCTCCTGTGTAACCACCCGGAGTTGAAACAGGCTTTGCAATCACTTGAGGTCGCCATCATCCCATGAGCCTGCTGTGTGACCACGGGTGGAAACTCAAGTACACGCCGGACGACGGCGACCTTGTCGCCATCTTCTACATTCCCGCCCTGGAATGTGCCACCCGCTACGACCGCCTCACCGGCTACTTCCCCGCCCGGGCCCTGGCCCTCGCCGCCCGTGGCATCGAGGGCCTTGTCCGCAACTCAGGCCGGCATGCTCATCCGCCAGGCTTGGCTCGCTGAAAAAGCCCGCCGCGTCCTGATTCTCACCCCCGCCAGTATCTGCCGCCAGTGGCAGATGGAGCTGCGCGAGAAGTTCAATCTCAACTGGCCGGTCTATGACGGCGACCAGCTTTCACGCCCTCCGCCACACCCTCGAAGACCGCCTGGCCGCTATGCAATCCGGCAACCCGCCGAGACTCCAGCAACCCGACGACGAGGCCGACGCCGAGCCCACCGACCCCGATGGCGAAGTGTTGGCCCCCGATGAAGTCGCGGTCCTGGAACGCCAGGCCCTCGCCCAGGAAGAAAAAGACGACATCGCCCGCCTCCTCGAAGACATTCGCAAGCTGCCACCCGACACCAAGTCGGGCTGCTTGTGCGAGGAACTCGACAAACTGCGCACCGCCGGCTACGCCCAAACCATGGTGTCCACCTCCTCTGCACCGACGCCGCCGCCGAGGGCCTCAACTTCCAATTCTGCGGCTCCCTCATCAATTACGACATGCCGTGGAATCCCATGCGCGTCGAACAACGCATCGTCCGTCCCGGCATGGCCAAACCCGTCCGCATCACGACGCGGCCAGATTACTTCGACGACCACACCGAAAGCCTCGAACTCTGGTCCCCCGGCAGCCCATCATTCCCCGCTGCCGAAGCCGAAGCAACATCGGAAGAACTCGATGGCAACACCATCGCGGCCATCCTCAGCTCTGCCGCTCCTAAGGAAAACTCGCCCTCGTAGTTCAATGTCAGAGCCAGGCATTGGCAACGCTGTCGTGGACCTCCAGGAGTTCGTGGAAGTTGGAAAGCTGGAATATATTCCTCACTTGCGGAGACAACGCGGCGGCGCCCAGGCCAGACCGTTCTCCCTGGTAACCACAGCCTATTCCCCCTACAGCCCATCTAGCATGCCTCCGTCGTACCTCCTGTCACCGGGCGGATCAAAACCAGCCACCTGACAATTCTCCAAAAGTTGACAGTGCTTTCGCAAACAAGTGCCTATTGAACAGTGTGCGTGGGTTTGTTTGTGAAAGAACCCTCAACTATCGTCTCATCTTGGCTGGGTCGATTTTGCCCAGTCCTGCCTGGTTCGAACCGCCCCCTGACACCGTAGCACCTCCGTAGTACCTCCGTTACACCTCCGTATTGCTTACGGAGGTACTACGGAGGTGCAACGGAGATGCAACGGAGATGCAACAGATGTGTAACGGAGGTGCAACGGTGTAATCCGAGCTGCGGGTGGGAGGCGCTGGTCTGTTTGGGGAGGTTGTTCGAGCCGTTGATATGCTGCCGAGTTACCAAGGACTTGCGAATGCGGCCCAGCACATCCTCCAGCCCGTTGGCTGTGGAGCAATAATGGACTATGAATCTGCCAACTGTCTTTGACACTTGCGAGTCTAGCGCCGGTCGGCGCAGTCGTTGTGAGCATCCGGGGTGGGCAGGATGCGAGCT
>JBAXTC010000088.1:0-16327 GCA_037130375.1 Verrucomicrobiota bacterium
CGGACGGCTCTGCGGCTATGCGGTCACCGCCCAGGTCGAAACGGTCACCGGGATGCACCCGACCGAGGAGCCGCCTTTCCTGGACCTGTTCAAGGCGGTCGAAAACTCGCCCCAGCCGGCGGTGGTCGCCTTTCAGGAAATCGGCGGCCATGCCGATTATGCGGCTCATTGCGGCGAAATCATGGCTACGGCCTTCACCCGGCTGGGCGCGGTCGGGTTGGTGACGGACGCCGGCGTGCGGGACGTGCCGGAAGTCCGGGCGCTGCGATTTCACTATTTTGCGCGCGGCACCGTCGTCAGTCATGCCAGCTTCCGAATCGTGCGGGTTGGCGTCCCGATCCAGGTTCTCGGGGTCGAGATCAAGCCCGGCGACCTGTTGCACGGCGATGAAAATGGCTTGCTGCGCATTCCCGCCGCTGCCCTCCCGGGCATCGAGGAAGCGGTGGAGCGGGTCCGGGCGCGCGAGCGCCGCTTGATGGATTTCATGCGGAGCCCGGAATTCTCCGTCGAGAAACTCAAGGGGCGATTCATCGAATAGGTGGTGTAATGTTCAAGATTGTCCACTGGACAATTTCGATAGCATGAAGCGATGGCTGATGCTACTGTTTCCCCTGTCTAATCGAGAATGTCTGTTATTCAGCATGAAATCTGCCAGCGCGCGGGTGGACCTGGGCGCTCAATAGGAATGTTCTCCGGATCGCGGCGAACATGGGGAAAATCCATTGCATGTTTACGGCCAGGATGAATTCAGCCAAACCCATCCTCGCAAGAAGTCTGCTCGCCATTTTCAAGACACGGGAATAAACAAATAAGATCAATCAATCCATAAACTGAAACGAAACGAAAGGTTAAATAACAAATGAAATACGCCATCCTCCTATCCGCTGCCGTGGCAGCAGCGATCGTGTTGCCTGGGTCAGCACAGACCCTGCCGGGCGCACCTGAAAACAACGGTCTGACACCCAAGACAGCGACGGGTTTCGTCAACGGCACAAATAGTTACAGCATCAACAACTTCGGTACCGAATCCTTGTCGATTGACATTGCCAACAACGGCAACATGATCGTCGGGTGGGAAGACGACGGCGACGGCCTGCAGGACATCGAGAGCGTGTGGACCTTGTTGGATTCGAACGGGAATTTAATCACCTCGCCGACGGTGGTCTCAAACCGGAGCACGTTGGGAGCCCTCGGGACGTTGGAAGTGACCACGAATATTTTCTTGTCTTACTACCGCTCCGATAACACATCGATACCCGGTTACACGGGGTGGGGTCCGAAGGTGAAGGCCAACCGGTTTGGTAATGGATTCGGTATGGGAGCACTGCCATGGGAAATCGGGCTGGAAGTGCCCGAGTTGTATGTCATCAACGAGGATTCGGGTGGACCGCCTCCCGCTTCGGATGATTTTGTCTGCGTGCAGTTGCTGAATAATGACGGAACGCCGTTGCGCCCCGGGATCATCAACGGAATTACCAATCTGGGGATCGTGACCTTCGCGGATGAGGATGTGCAGCCGGCGGGTGCCATTCGGATAGGCGGTTGGGATTATTTGTCCAGCGGGAACATTCTGATCGTGGGCGACAGCCGGCAGGCCGCTGACCGGGCGCTGACCGGTCAGACAAACGGCAACGTCCCGGTTTATCGCATCGTCACCCCGGGGGGCATCCAGGTCAAAGGGTATTCGGCAATCAGTTCAACGCCCGACGCGGGCGGTATTAGCCGGAACGGATCGGCCGTCACGGCTAACGGGTTTGCCGTCCGCTGGCAGGGCCTCAACGGGCAGGCATACGTGCGGTTGTTCGATAACAGTGGCACTCCCACAAGCGTCAATTTGTCATTGACCAATTTGACCGGGCACGCCCAAGCGGGCGGCGGTGGAGACGGCTCCAACCACGGGATGAGCAGCAATGGCAAGGACGCCTATGTCATATCGAGCGACTACAACATTGACGGCACCAATGGTATCTGGGTGACGGTGCTCAACGCCAATGGGACGGTGCGCTGGTCAAGGGACGTGGCGAGTGACATGGTCCTCAGCCTCGTGCAGGCTTCAAGTGCTGCCATCGATGAATCAGGCCAAGTCGTCGTCGTGTTCAGCTCGAGCACCGATGCCGGTTACGCAAGAGGCGTCATGGGCCGACGCTTCAATGCAGCGGGCAACCCGGTCGGTGGCACATTCTACATCAGTGAGATCGAAGTCCCCGATCCAAATCTTTACGCCTCCACCGACCCGAAAGTCGCCTGGCGAAACGGCAAGATTGCCGTCACGTGGATTAGCGGCAACTACCCGGACCCGAGTCTGACGGGCGCAAAAGTGATCGGTTATCGGCTTTTTGTGGCTTCGCCGCTTCCCGGCGCGCCGGAAAACAACGGGTTGCCGCCCAAGACAGCCACCTTCTACATCAATGGCACCAATGGCGTCAACAACCTGAGCACGGAGGCCCCGGGCGTAGGCATTGCCAACAATGGCAACGTCCTGGTCGCGTGGGAAGATGACGGCTCTGATATGGACGACATCGAGGCGGTCTGGACGATGTTTGACTCCAACGGCAACTGGCTCACCCCCAACACCAAGATCGACTCGCTCTATCTCGGTCTCAGCGTGACAAACAAGTATTTGTCCTTCTTCCGCCCGAACGGCAGCCCGACGCCGGGATATGTTTCCTGGGGGCCGAAGGTTCACGCCAATTTGTTTGGCAGCGGCATCGGCATGGCCGCCAGTGCCATGGACGGCTTGGGCGCTGAGATTGCCTCCTACGCCGGCTATGTCGGCAACGGAGACTTCCCGGCCGTTCAGATGCTGGACAACAACGCTGGTCCGCTAGGCAACGTGCCGGAAGTGAGTGCTGACTACTCGGCTCGGCCGGGCAGCATTCGGATCGGTGACTGGGAGTACTTGGCGAACGGCAACATCGTCATCGCCGGGGACAGCCGCCAGAGTGATGACCTTGTAAACGTGTATGGTGGCGCGGCGCCGTTCCAGCATTCCATCTATAGCGTCCTGACCCCGGCGGGTATCGAGGTAAGGACAAATAGTCTGGTCAGCGACTCGGCAAACCAAACCGGCAACCAAAACATCTGGCACGGCATCGGTGCGACCAAGAATGGTTTTGCAATCCGCTTCCAAACCAGCGACGGCAGGGTACGCGTGCGGTTGTTCGATAACAGCGGAAACCCGCTCACGACTAACCTCGTGTTTACAACGATCACAGGCGACCCGCGCGCGGGCGGTGGTGGTCGTGGTGACGGGGCCGGCTTCCATGGCAACGGCAAAGATGCTTATGTGCATGCAGCCGATTATACCTATGCCGGGGCCACCGGCTGGTTTGTGACCGTTCTTAACACCAACGGCACGGTGCGTTGGTGCCGAGATGTGTCCGACGACCTCACCCTTACGCCCGGCAGCGTTCAGCGCGGTGACGCGGCGATTAACGAAGCCGGCGAGGTGCTGGCAGTGTACGCGGCCAAGCCCCAAGGAATGTTAGTTACCGTCGTAATGGGGCGTCGGTTTGACGCTGCCGGCAACCCCTTGGGCGGCACCTTCTACATCAGCGAGAAGGAATTACCCGATCCCTTGAACCTTAATCTGCAAGCCTCGGATACTCCGCGGGCCGCTTGGCGCAATGGTGGTGTGGCGGTTGTCTGGGTCAGCCGGAACGACCCGAATGGCGTTTTCGGGGTCAAAGAGATGACACAGAGGTACTTCCTGACGGGCACCCCCCCGGCCCCGACCCTCTCGGTCTCGCACACTGGCAACAGCGTGACGATCTCCTGGCCGGTAGGTGTGACGGGATTCATTCTCGAGTCCAAAGGCACGCTGGCGCCTGTGGCCTGGAATCCGGTCAGTGGCGTCGTTAACAACTCGCTGACCCTGGTCAACCCATCAGGCACGCAATTCTATCGCCTGAAACAGTAACAACGCAGGCATGGGTCCGACCTCCTGAGGGAGGGCGGATTGAATCAACCCTCGGCTCGCGTCTGCTTCAAATGCAGCGCGGGCCGAGTGCATTTTAGCGATGTGAAACTGACTCAGCGGTCTGGTTGCGGTGCGGATTTGCCCTTATCGAACGACTGGTGGTGATCGCCATCATCGCCATTCTGGCCGTTCTGCTGCACCGCAGCACCCCGAACATTCAAAATCGTCCAATGGACAATTTCGATAGACTGAGATGACGGGTACTGCGAAAGTAGCAGCCAGCTAATCCAGCGCGCCTGGCGCTCACCATGAAAATGAGAGCTGGAATTGCGCGGGCCGAATCGAGCGGTAAAGAGCATCAGTCCCGGGTTGCCACCCAACGGTTAGCGGTGGCGAGAAAAGCATTATGAACAGAAATGACGCAAACTCAGGCCAAACTGGCCCCAGGTCCGGACTCTCCTCCGGAGCATTCACCCTCATCGAACTGCTAGTGGTCATTGCCATCATCGCCATTCTGGCGGCGTTGTTGCTGCCGGCTTTGGGCCGGGCCAAACAAAAGGCGCATGGCATCATGTGCATGAACAACGGCAAGCAAATGATGCTCGCAATGCATCTGTACACCAGTGATTATCGCGATTGGTTCCCGCCGAACGAAGACAATGGCGGAGTTGCTTACGGCTGGGTGCGCGGCGATATGAGTTGGCAGTCTGGTTCCCCCGATCTGACCAACATTCTGAACCTGATCGATCCCGCCAAGGCTCTACTTGCCCCTTACACCGCCAAGAACTACCAGATTTACCGGTGCCCGGCCGACAGTATTCCATCCCCGTTCCTGGGCAAGAAAGTGCAACGGGTGCGCAGCTTTTCCATGAGCCAGTCGGTGGGCTCCAAGGTCGGAAGGATGAGCCCCGTCGATGGACCGTGGCTGGACGGCACCCATAGCCACCTGGCCAACCAGAAATACTTCTGCTACGGCAAAACTACCTCCATGATCCGGCCGTCGCCTTCTGCAATCTGGGTCTTGATCGACGAGGATTATCGCAGCATTAATGACGCGGCGTTTGCGATCACCATGGTCTCAAGTACTTTTCTCGACGCGCCGGCCAGCTATCACGGCGGCGCGTGTGGCTTGGCTTTCGCCGACGGCCATTCGGAAATCAAGAAATGGAAAGATGGCCGCACGATCGTGCATGGAGATTCTTTTGGCGCGGTCACCTATAGTCCGCTCAATCAGGACGTAACCTGGCTTCAGGAGCGCAGTTCCGCGTCGGTTAAATAATCTGCCGGATGCTGGCACCGAAGGGACACCTTCCGCACGGTCCATCCGCTCTACACCCTGATCGCGCCAGGGGACCAACGGGACATGCTGGTATCGCTGGTGAAAATGCTCGAGCAAGGCGGCTGGCTTCCGCGCTGGCCCTCGGGGCACGGCTACTCCAACTCGATGCTCGGCACCCCGGCCGACATTGTGATCGCCGACTCCTGCCTCAAGGGCATACGGGATTTTGATGTCGAGAAGGCCTATCAGGCGATGCGCCAAACCGCGCTCGCCCCCACTCCCCCGGGTGCGGCCTTTTCCGGCCGCGAGGGCGTGGCCGAGTATTTGCGATACGGCTACTGTCCCGCGGGACTTGTTCGGAATAGCGTCACGCGGACCCTGGAATACGGTTGGGCGGACCATGCGATCTCCCTGCTCGCGGAATCGCTCGGCCACCAGGAAGACGCCGCGTTGTTCCAGAAGCATTCACAGTTCTACCGGAACGTCTGGAATCCGGGCACGCAATACTTCCAACCGCGCGACGCGCAGGGGAAGTTTGTTGAACCGTTCAAGCCGCTCCTGCTGACCTACCTCGATCGCAAGGGCAAATTCACCCGTGACTATGTCGAGGGCAGCGCATTGCAGTGGCGCTGGGGGGCGCCGTATGATGCCCAGGGGCTGGTCTCGCTATTCAAAAGCCGCGAGTATTTTGCCGGGGAACTCGACAACTTTTTTAAGAAATCGACCGCATCGATTGGCGAGTGGAATCCCGGCCCGTATTACTGGCACGGTAATCAACCTGATATTCACGCCGCCTACCTGTTCAACGACGCCGGACGGCCAGACCTCACCCAAAAATGGGTCCGCTGGATACTGGAAACCAAATACAGCAACACCTACGACGGCCTGGACGGCAATGACGATGCCGGCACCCTCTCCGCCTGGTACGTCCTGAGCGCACTTGGCCTCTACCCGGAAGCCGGTTCCGACCGATACCAGCTTGGCGCGCCCCTTTTCGAGCGAGCGGAAC
The DNA here is from genome assembly GCA_037130375.1 of Verrucomicrobiota bacterium. Classification (GTDB taxonomy): domain Bacteria; phylum Verrucomicrobiota; class Verrucomicrobiia; order Limisphaerales; family UBA8199; genus JAPLUA01. The sequence continues at coordinate 6,208 of JBAXTC010000088.1, forward strand.
TGAGGTTGAAAGATAAGCCTCTCGTGATCGTGGCGGAGAACTACGCCCCGGACCACCTTTACGTTCGGAAGGTGTTGCTGAATGACACTCCGCTGGACCGCACATGGATCCGGCATCGCGAAATCGAACTGGGCGGGGTGCTGCGCTTTGCAATGGAAGCTTGCGATTCCAGCCCCAGCCCTGATAGACTCACCACAAGATGAAATTTGCATTTCGAAAACTATTATTCACCTCTCTCGCTCTTGCATTTCTAACCGCCAATGCCCGCGCCGGGGAGTTCTTCATAAAAGACGGCGATCGCGTCGTGTTTCTCGGCGACAGCATCACCGAGCAGCGACTCTACACGACCTACCTCGAGGCCTACGCGCTCACCCGGCACCCGGAATGGAAACTCTGGTTCCGCAATGTCGGCTGGGGCGGGGACACTTCCTGGCTGCGCCAACGCGCGCATCCGGATGAAAAGCAGCTCTTTGCCGCCGATGATGCCAGCCAGCAGAAGATGGTGGAGGATTCCGTCGGCCGCGGCCTGAAGCGGGATGTTCTGCCACTAAAACCGACGGTGGTCACCATCAAGTTCGGCATGAACGATCACTCTTATCAGAAGTTCCGCGAGGACATCTTCAAAGCTTACGTTCGCAGCCAGACGGAATTGGCCAAAGAACTGGAAGCCAACGGAGCGCGCGTGGCCTTTTTAACGTCGCAGCCCATCGAGGACAAACGACCCGATCCCGATAAGGACGTGAAGAACCAATCGCTGCGCCAGTTTTCCGATGGCCTCAAAGAGGTGGCAGCCAAACAGGGCGCCACATTTGTAGATCAGTTTGACCCATACATGGCCATCATGATGCACGAGCGGGCGGCTGATCCGGCGGCATTCATCGGTGGTGGGGACGCCGTACACCCCGGCCCTGCCGGCCACACGATTATGGCGTGGGCAATCTTGAAAGCGCTCGGCGCGCCCGCCCTGGTCTCGCGGGCGGAAATTGACGGTGCGGCGGGAAAGGTTGTGACTGCTGAAGGCTGCCGGGTTGACAACCTCAAGGTGGACAAGGGAACCGTCAGTTTTGACCGATTGGACGACGCGTTGCCGATGCCGGTGGATCCCAAAGCAGAGTCTGCGCTCAAGTTGGCCCCAATTCTACAGGATTTGAATCGGTATGAGTTACAAGTCACGGGTTTGCCCGAGGGCACTTATGAACTGAGCATCGATGGCGAGTCGGCGGCAAAAGCAAGCAGCGAAGACCTGGCCAAAGGCTGGAACCTGGCGACCAGCGCCGGAGCGATCACCAAGCAATCCCAGGAGGTCCTGGCTCTGGTCTTCCAGAAGAACAATCTCTTCTTCCAACGATGGCGCTCCGTTCAGCTTCACGAATTCCCAGGCTGGGCACAATCGCCCGAGGTCGAGAGCAAACGGGCCGCCGAGCTGGCGCGATTCGATAGCCAGATCGCCGATACCGAGGTCCAAATCAACACTGCCCGCAAGCCCAAGTCGCATCACTTCGAACTGCGAAAGCTGTAACAATCCAAAATCACTCGCTGAACGCCTGCAACTCGGCGCACGATGAGAATGCCTGCTGCGGATTGTCACCGCACGCAGGTTTGCCCACAACCCGGATTCCCCACACGCGAACCGGGCTTGGCAGGGGGCAGTTGAAGGACTCGCCCCCGTCCATTTCTCCGAAGTTCGTCGCGGTCGTGGCCGGATAATTGGCGATTTCAGCCACGGTCTCCCAATCGCCCTCTTTGGTGCGCTTGACCTGGATGCGTGGTTTCCCACCGGTGGCGTCAAACCAGCCGCCGTCGTGCAATGTTTTGCCATGAGCAAAAACGACGCGCTTTACGGTAACCGGTTCTTCCACTTCCACCGCGAACCAGTCTTCGGCGGCTTTCTTGCCGTCGCAAGTGCATACCGCAGTTTCAAAATCCTCGTCGGTGATCACGCCGCCGAGGTTCCCATGCCGCGAGCGGCTCTCCGCCGCATCGAGCAATACGTTGCCGCGGTAGATGTCTCGAGGTAATGGCAGCCAAACCTTGTACCGCGTTCCTGTCCCTCCGGCGTCGGCAAATGCTATGAGCCGAATCTCGATCGGTGCGCCTGTTTTGAGCGCCCCTACCGGCTTGCGCGTAACGCCGCGGATGCGGAAGACCTGCTCGCCCGGCCAGTTCTTGATCCGATCCGGCGCAGGCTCGGGCTTGAACTTGAGCCTGGCAAGTTCTGGTCCAGCCACAGCAATCGCATTGAGAGGAAGCCGTGCCGTTTCAGAGGGGAGAGAGGAGGTGCCGCTTCTGGCCGAACCTTTCCCCAACAATGCCTCGTCTGCGGCCAGAACCAGCGGCCCGTACATCAGCGCCACTTTCCCGTGGTTCAGGTGGTCGCCGGCAATCAGGCGCGGTTCCATCTTGAATCGCAGCCCAATTTGGTCACCCTTTTTCCATTCGCGCCGAATCACGGCATAGCCATCGGCATTCCGTCCGACCTCCGCTTTCCGTCCGTTGACTGTCATCTGGTTGTCGCCGGACCAGGCCGGGAGCCGGAGCTTGACTGCAAATGAACTGGTCTCCGCGGGATCGACTGTGATGCGAATCCTGTCTGCGCCCGGATAGCGCGTCTCGGTCGTGAGGGTGACCGCGGTGCGGTCGCGGAGTTTGAGGTGGCTGCTTCCGGAGTCGTAAAGGTTCACGATCACGCCTTCGGCGTCGGTGGTGAGGGCGAAAGTGGGAATCAGAGCGATGCCGCGAGGACCGCTCGAAAGACAGCAGTGGCCATCGAGATTCGAGCTGTAAGGCTTGGTCCCTTCCAACTGAACATAATATCCCCAGGCGGCCCCGTCGCACTGCTGGGCGCCCAACAATTGATTCACAATGACGTGCTCAAGTTGGTCTGCAAATCGTGCTTCCCCGGTCAGGCGGAGCAACTGGGCATTGAACTGAACCCAGGTTACCGTCACGCAGGTTTCGCCCACATTGTTAATGTTCGGCAGATCGAACTCGTCGTGAAAATGCTCCCAATAGCTCGCCGCGCCGGTAAGGTAGAGACGGTGCTCCACAATATCCTGCCAGGCATTCAAGCAAGCCCGAAGGATCTGGGGGTCGCCTGTCGTCCGGCAATACTCGATCGCCCCGTTCAGGCAGGAGAGCATTTCATAGGCTTTGCCGTTTCCGATTTTATGCACGCCCTGGCGGGCCAGCAGGGTGGAGATGATTTTGGGACCGTGAGGCTGTTCCCACGCGCTCAGGATGTATTTGCAAAAATCCAGGTAGCGCCGTTCGCCGGTAAGCCGATAGAGTAGAACCATTGGTTCGAGCACGCTGGTGGGCGCCATGCCCATCTGGGGGCCAGACTTGATGATGTCACGCTTGCCGGCATCCTCACCGAACGTGTTGCACAACAGGTCTGCCATACGACAGCAGGCGGCCAGCGGCGCGGTGTTGCCGGTGTAGCGCACATAAGTGATGAGGCCAATGAGATTATACTTGTGGGCCCAGACATCCCATGATCTCCAGCGATTCTTCTCTTCGTAGGTGCCCAGGTAACCGTCCGCAAGCTGGCACTTCACCAGTTCGGCTGCGATTTCATCGAGCTTTTGACGCAGTGCCGGGTCGCCCGTGTTGACCCACGCCAGGGTCGCGGCGTGCAACCATTTGCCCACATGCTCGCCGTCCCAGGACTGCCGGCCCGGCCGTTTACGGTAGCCCTCCAATAACCGCGTCGCATCGAGCTTCACCAGCCTGTTCGCTTCGTTGGCTTCGATCCGTTGGCCAATCCACCCGCTCAGGCGCGTTCGGTCGGGCACCTGAAAATCCTGCCGATCTACGATGGCGGGAGCGACCTTTTCGGGCAGCGGCAAAATCTCCGCCGCGCTGAGTTTGCCCAGCGCGAGGAGGGACACGACCAAAAACGTTTTCGAGGTCAGAAGATTCACAACGGGAGGAAATCAGTGATATTTGTCAGACAACCGGTTCTTAATCCCGCGAACTAAAGCGTGTAATTGCGGGCGGTTCGGCTCATTTTCGACCATCTTAATCATCAAAATACAGGCTGATCAGCCGGCGTCAAATCGGAAACCGCCCCAGGGGACACTCGTCAGGGTGGTTTCAAGAAATCGTAGCCGCCGACGGCAGTCGGCGCTAACACTCCGATAATCGAGGAAAAGTGCGCCGACTGCCGTCGGCGGCTACGATTTTGCAGGTTCTTGAATTCCCCTGACACTCGTGCAGGGCTACGGATTTTCGACTCGACGATCAGTTCCTGGATTGTATTATGGCTTCGACGATCTCGAATCATGAGCAGACCGAAAGCGCATCTTCTTTGTCCTGCGCAGCGTCACCGAACTGCTTTCCCGCAGGGAGACGTTCTTGCACCTTCGCCCGAGTTTTTCCGACCCCCCGATCTCTATGAAATCTCGGTCATTTAAAGCCTCCTCGATACTGTTGGTGATGCTGTCCCTCTCGATTGGGTGGGGCATCCGGGGGAATTACGGACACGAGTACGGTGCGATGATCGCTGGAGCGTTGGCCGGGATGGCGGCGGCACTTGTGTCTGGGCGGGAGGACTGGCGGCAACGGGTGCCGTATTTCGCCTTTTTTGGCGCACTGGGGTGGGCCTTTGGCGGCTCCATCGCGTATATGCTGCCACCCTCTTACACCGAAACCGGACACCTGCCCACCCAGGTGTATGGTTTCCTGTCGGTTTTTCTTGAAGCGTTTCTATGGGCAGGACTGGGTGGGGCGGCAACCGCTTTTGCTGCGGTCGAGGACCGCGAGAAACTCACTGCCATCTTCCGGCCGTTGATTTGGGTCTTTGGGTTTTGGACGCTGCAGTATGCGTTGCAGGACACCCCATTCAACATCCAGGAACGCCTGTTCAGAGGGGCGGGAGCCGACCATACGTGGTTCCGCCAACGCGACCCGCTCTACTGGCTGGACAGCGAATGGCTGGAAGCCGTTTATGCTCTGGTCGCTTTGTGTCTTTTTGATCTTTGGGACCGAAGGTTTAGCAAGTTTGCTCATCTCCTAGGATTCGGCGTGGTCGGAGCCGGGGCAGGTTTTGGCCTCCAGCGGTTGCTGGCGATGTCGGGTTGGCAAGATGCGGTGGTTGCCGCGCTGGTGCATCCGCAGGGCGATCTCACTTTGCTCGACGCGGCCAGCGGCGCGCCGAAATTCAGCGCGGCAGATATGCTTACCAACTGGCCGGTATTGTTCGACCAACATAGCGCTCACCTGGGCTGGCTCTTCGGCGCGATAGCGGGAGTGTCGCTCTACTTCTACCGCTATGGCGCCTGGCGCTCAGGTTCGGGCCTGCTCATCCGCATGGCGGCATGGAGCATGATTGTTTTCCTGGCTGGACCCGTCCTGCTTTCAAACCTCCCCTTGTTCCAGCACTACGGCGGTTTTCGGCTCATGCCGCCCCGCGGCGATAGCTGGGCCAATACTCTGGGCTGCATGATCGGGCTGATCCTTTACTTCCGAAAGACGGGCCAGAAGCCGATGGTGTTTGTGACTTTGCTCTCGGGAGCTTTCGGCGGCCTGGCCCTAACCACCGCCCAGTTCGTCAAAGTGCTGTGCTATTCTCCGGGCAACCCCCGGCTGACCGAAAATCCGATAGTGATTCAGGCCTGGCAACACTGGCGCAGCGCCAACTGGCACAGCATCGTGTTGGAACAATTCGCCGGCTTCCTCTACGCGCTGGCCATCGTCGTGCCCATCGGCCTGCTGGCCTCACGTCTGCCGCAACGACGCAACGAGCCTCGGGTCCGGCCCTGGACAGAAGTCTTCGCGGTCGTGTTCATCTTCAACATCCTGAGTTATTTGAACATCGTGAAGAACATCGAGGACTGGACCGCCGAACGCAAGATCTCGGTCAGCGGAGCCCAAGGGGTATTCCGCTCGGTCGCCGAATCGTTGCGGTCTCCCTTGTTCGACAGCATCAACCTTTCGGCATGGTCCTGGTTTACGTTGATGTGGATCGCTTTGACCGCCGCCACGGTGCTGGTGCTGGTGCGCCACCGCCGCCAGTCCGTGGCTTTGATTCCCTCGACGTGGCTGGGCAAAGGCCAGTTGCTATACTTGATGTTTCTTTGGCTGATGGTGATCGCCAATTTCACGAAGGCGCTGGTGGCTTTCGCGGATGGCCGGATAGCAACGGAAGGGACGACCATGTTCAATGCGCTGGTCTGCACGGTGCTCATCCTTGGCTACGCATGTCAGCCGGATGAAGCCCCTGAATTCAAGAAGGCCGATTTTGGATTGTTCACGCGCAAAGCCGCCCTCTTGGCGGCCGTCCTGCTCATCGGGACGGCGACCCTCTACACGATAGGCATCCGAAGCATTTACGGCAACCGCCCGACAGGGTGGGGCGGCAAGAACCTGCGGTTGGGACCGGACGCCGACTGGCGGGTCAAGCCGCTCCTCAAGAACAAGCCCCACGCCTAAGCTCGAAAGACACCGTTGATCGCCCAGGGACTATCATGCAGACGAGACGCCGGGTGGTGTCAAACGTGCTTATGTTTTCTGAATGAAGGCATTACCCAGCGGCCCTTGATTGGCAAGGGCGAGCCAGCCGCCAGCTCCCGAAGGTAAGGTTCATTTGCCTTCTGCCAATCCCGGTTAATTTTCCAGGCATAGAACGACAAGCCAGTTGCCACGAACCGGCCAGTGGCCAGTTTCTTAAGCCCTTCGAGCGGAGCGTAGAGGCGCGTATGCCCGTAAACCTGGGCGCACTGGAGTTCGAAAGGTGTGAAGCCCGCCGGCCGAAAGACCACATGATGCGCGTCGTAGAGATCCCAGTCCTTGGATGTAATTCGCGCTTCGACCCCCAGTCGTTGGTAAAGTTCCGAGCCTGGCAGGGGTGTCAGAATGAGCAACTGAGCGCTGGTCAGTTTCATTCGGCGCGCGAACTCAACGGTGGCCTCGACGGTGCTCCAATCGTCCTCTTCAAAACCAAATACGAACATGCCATGTATATGGATACCGGCTTGCTGGACGACGCGAATCGCATCCTTGATGTCCTCCAGGGATTGGCTCTTCTTCATCTCCGCCAGGCTCTTGGGATTCACAGATTCGAAGCCGATAAAAACCGTGTGGCAGCCGGCTCGTTTCATCAGCCGAACCAGCTCTGGATCGCGAGCCACGTCCGTTCGCACCTGCGTGGACCATTGGAAACGAAACTTCTCCTGAATCATCGCCTCGACCAACTCCCGCGCGCGTCGCTTGTTGGCGGTGAAATTGTCATCGCAGAAAAAGACAAAGTGGCCCGGGCGATCGTAGCGCCGAACTTCTTCCAGGACAGACTTGACGGAACGAAACCGAAACTTCTTTCCAAACATTCCCGTCACCGAACAGAAAGAGCAGTCAAACGGGCAGCCACGCGAGGTCTGCACCATTACGGTCGTCCTCCCGCCGAGCCGGCATTCCGCCGTGCCATCCGCCAGGGAGAAATCCGGCACCGGGAGCGCGTCCAGGTCGGTAATCCACGGCGCCACGGGGTTATGGCGAACAACTCCGCTCGAATCCTGCCAGGAGAGATTAGGAACCGCGGCATAGCTGGCGTCTGCCGCCTTCACATAACCGCCATCCCACAAATCCAGCAGGGCGCTCATGGCCCGTTCGCCTTCTCCGCGCACCACCAGTTCCGCATGCCCCAGCGCTTCATCCGGAAGGAACGTGACGTGCGGACCACCCATGATAACGGGTATTCCAAGGGAACGGCATTCGTCCGCCAGCGTGTAGCCGCGTTTGGCCGTGGTCGTAACGCTCGATATCCCCACAAGGTCGGGGCGGCCATGCTCCGCAATCCACGCCTGCAGATCGAAACGCCTGCGTCCCTCAATAAACACCCGGGCTCTCCACGAGGCGCGCCGGTTTACCAACCCGGCCAGAATGAAGCTCCCGAGCCGGGGGAGTGTGAACGCGGAAAAGATATTCAACTGCGTGGAGGTTGGCTCGATAAAGAGGGCAAGATGTTTCATTTGAGAGGTTGATTTTACAGGGTGGAAGTGTGTCCGGTCGTCGCGGCCCCCGGAGTGGCAAATATCTCGTACCGGCCTTGAGCGTAGTCGCGAGTCCTGATGATCAGACGCTCGCGCGCCGCATCGAACTGCCACGAATCTGCTTCCGTTAGCTCGCTTCCGTCCAACATCACGCGGGCTGGTTTGGCAGTCGAAAAGACCCGGAGAATGTGCGGCTCGCGCCGACCGGAGAACTCGATCTTGAGAGATTGACCTGTCTGCACGGTTACGGTGGTTTTTTCCGGTTTCGGATGTGTTTCCGGATGCCACAAGGTGAATTGACTGTTGCCCCCCGGATAGATGAGCCAGGTCTTGAAACCCGCAGAGTTGGTATCGCCAAATCCCGTGTACGATCGGGTGACCGTGAGGGGGATAACCCCGCCTTCGCGAACAAACACGGGGAATTCATCGAGCGGAAACTCACGTTTGAGCTCGGCGGGACCTTGCAGAATCTCATGGTCATGGAAGAGGTATCGCCAGCGACCCGGGGGAAGAGACACAGCGCGTTCGAGTTTGTCCGCATGGATAGGCGCGACCAGCAAGTCGCCACCAAACAGGTAGTGGAAGCGGCCCTGGGACAGCGGGCGCATGAGCGGCTGCCCGCCATTGTGGCACTCAACCACATGCGAATACATGTAGGGCACGAGCTCGGTATGCAGCCAGGAAAACTTACGGATGATCTCCAGCTCCGGCGCCGTGCGCTTCCACAAGCGGCGTTCGCCATGTCCGCCGTTCAAGAATAGTCCGCAGAACGCCGAGAATTCGGCCCAGCGGATGTACACATTGGGCGCAATGTCGTTGTCGGCGGCAGTGCCGAATTCATTGGTGGCCGCAACCGGAGTGTTTGCGGACTTCGCCCAGGCCCCCAGCAAGGCGGAGGTTGCGGGGCCGACGTCATCGGGATTGCTCCGGCCATGATAACCAGCGACGTCGCTGCCGATGATACAATAACCCAGGCGGGCGCTCTGCAGAATGTCGGCGATGGCTCCTTCGATGCCACGGTCTTTATAAGCCCAGGTGTGCCGGTTATCCCCCACCCAGGTGACGGGCGCTGCATCGAGCGGCGCAAAGCCCTCAGGGTGGCTCCAGGGTTGATCAATTGACCGAACGAGGATGGCGAATTCCGGATTGCGGGTTAAGCCATGCCGATACTCCTCGCGCGCGTAATGGTCCATGTACTGGCGGGTCGTCATCCATCCCGAAAAAGTGCGATTAAAAGGAACCGGAATCTTCCAAATCTTGCCCGAGAAAAACGTGTCGCAGCCATCCAGTTTCCAGCCATCGGCGCCCCAATCAAGAACCTGCTTTTGGAGGCCGTGCCACCACTTCATGGCGTTGGGATTGCTGTAATCGATGAAGCCGCCCGTGCCTTTCCACCATCGCCATTGATACCCGTTGCCGGCCAAGTACCCTTTGGAACGTGCTTCCTCGAAAAACTGCGGCGACTTGGTGATCCGGGTGTCTTTGCTGCGACTGTTGACCATGCAGGTCATCCAGAGGACGATCCGGTAGCCTTGGTCCTTCAGGCCGTGAAAGAATTTCACCGGCTCGGGATACCGGTCCTCATCCACCTTGAAATCGTTGTAGCGGTAGCTCCAGGGACTGTCGATCAGGATGGTGCGCACCGGCAGATCGTGCTTGGCGTAGCCCTCGAGCAACTCTTTTACGCGGGCCGCCGTGTTGATGTCATCCTCCCACAGCCAGCATTCCAACGCCCAGGGTGGCGTCAACGGCACCCGTCCGTGGCGCGACTGGTTGAAGGGAATGCCCCAAAACGGGAGAATAAACACGAGGTAGAGCAGCAGCCCGCAAAACAAGGCCAGCAGCAGCAATATCCTGAAAACCCGGAATAAGCGGCTTCGCTTCTTTGTGTCAGGTGCATTTGCCATCGAGCGGCTCTTAAATTGTGTGTCGCGGTTCGTTGAAACGTTGTCAGCATAAAGCATGGACGCTTCAGAAAACAAGTTTGATGTGCCCCAACCCCGGAAAGGTCAGGGTGGTTTCAAGAAATCGTAGCCGCCGACGGCAGTCGGCGCTGATCTCAGTAATTGAGGAAAAGTGCGCCGACTGCCGTCGGCGGCTACGATTTTGCAGGTTCTTGAATCCGCCCTGCG
>JBAXTC010000880.1:0-3042 GCA_037130375.1 Verrucomicrobiota bacterium
GCCTCCCTCGTCGCGACGGCCCTGGCCGCTGACGCGCCCGCTACCAACTCCGCTGCGGGTCACATGCTCCTCAACAACGGCCTGGGCCAGCTCATCAACGTGCCCACCAACGCCCTGCCCGCCAACCTCCTCCCGCCGCCCGGCATCGGAGTGGAAAATCAGATCCCTCAACCGACGCGCGGGACCAAAGTTCTCGAGCCGGTGCAGCAGCGACAACAGGAATCCCGGCAGAAACAGTCGGGCCTTGAGCTGTTCCCGGCCGCCCAACCCAGCCTCATGCCCTACCTGAATTCCAACGACGAGCTGGGCAACACCGCCATCCGCCCCGGTCCGCTGATCGCCACGACGCCATGGGACGGCCTGGCGCAGGGTGCCAAATACTGGCTCTCCCAATACGGCTTGCGCTATGCCCTTGACCAGACCGTCACATTCGTCAGCCTGTCCAATGTTAAGCAAGGCAAGGATGAGTTGGCGTTCTACACCCTCAATTTCCCCGCCAAATGGGCCGTCTTCAGCACCGCCGAAGGCAGCACTGCCGGGTGGATCAGCTCTCAGATGGGCGTCAAGACCGGCATCGGCACTACCGGCGACTCGCAATCGGCTCAATCGAACCTGGGCACCCTCACGGATCCTTCCGGGATTTGGTCCGGGGTCAACGGCATTCGGGTGCAGGAGCTGGCCTGGCAGCAATCTCTATTTGACGGCCAACTCGCCGCGGTGGCCGGCATGGTCAACCAGGGCAACTACTTCGACGCCAACACTTACGCCAACAGTGGCCGCGGCCAGTACTTCAACTCGGCGCTGATCAACAGCATGGTGATGCCGTTGCCGGCCTATAACCTCGGCGCCAACCTGCAGTGGCAGCCGCTGCCCGATTGGTATGGCATGGTCGGCGGCTCGGTTGGCAAGGCCCCAGCCGGCCAGGTCCCGTGGACCGACTTCAGTTGGCACCACTGGTCGCTCCTCGGCGAGTTTGGCTTCGCTCCCAAGGACGTGCTCGGCCTGGGCCCGGGAGTCTATCGCATCCAACCGTTTGTGGCTCAGGTTAACGGAGTGGCGCAGACGACTTATACCGTGACGCCCCCTGGCACTACCAACTCGACTAGCGCCACGGTCAACTCCCCAACCAATAGCCCCGTCCAGGCTGGCTTGTGCTTCAACCTCCAGCAGCAACTCGGCGAGAATGCGCCTTTCGGTTGGTTCGGGCGATTTGGGCTTGGTGGTTCGCAGGTAACCGCAGGTGCGGCTGCGCAGGTGGGCACCGGCTTTGGCATGAGGGGTCCGCTGGCCTACACCGGCCTGTGGCCGTCCCGGAAAAATGATACCCTCGGGATTGGGTTTGTCTGGAGCCAACCTTCCTGGAGTGCCAGTCCCGCCGCCTATCGTAACGAATACGTGCTGGAGGCCGGCTACGTCCTGCAGGTTACGCCCTTCGCCAGATTGCAGCCGGACCTTCAGGTGATCTGGAACCCGTCGAACAACCCGAGCGCCAGTCATGCGTTGGTCTTCCAGCTCCAGTTCGAGATCGCGTGGTGACCAAGCCGGTCGAGGTGATGCAACGGGATGGTCAAAGAGCTTTAGTTTGACTTCCATGTCGAAGGCCATTTGGCCATCGCGGGCAGTTGGCGGCGCACCATGTTTATCAAGGTAATCGTTCAACGCGATCTGGGTGGTCCGGGAGAAACCTCCCATAAAGGATTTGCATTGCAGCAGTGACTCCTCCTGGAAGGCTGGGGGATATGGCAATCGTCCCGCTTCACGCGCGCCGTGGTTTTCACGCCTCCGCCACCCACAGGGCAAATAATCTCCTGCATCGTGCCGCGGTCAATTTGACCGGCTTTCGACGCCTTTTTGGAAACTTGACGTTAGCTTTGTGTTGAGTCGGTGCGTGCGTTGCTTACGCTCCGACTGGCAGCGGGTCTGCCGGCAGGACTTGGCCTTGGCGGAGACCTTCGTTCAAAAAGATCGCTTCCGGGGCTGCGGCTACGCTGCCGCCAACTGGACTTGCATCGGAGAAAGTTGCGGGCGTGGTCGCAATGATCGCTTCCGTCAGAAGTCTGTGCCGTTCAAAACGCACTGGATCTATGTCTTGCGCCCCGACTTTCGCCAAGTGCTCTGCCATCCTCTATCCTCATGTTCCTCGGCTGGAAAAAACGTTGCCGACAACTGGAAGCTGAGAATGCTCACTTGCAAGAGCGCATGACCCAACTGGCGATCCGTCTGGCCGAGTCCGACTTAATCTCTGTGTTTCGTGGTCCAAAGAATGGGGTTCACTTTAGTCATCGAAACCCGCCTCGACCGCGAAGGCATCTGGCCAGCCTCCTGAATCTCCGGGCATCACCGGCCACCATGCATTTCCCGGCGGCCGCCAGCGGCTCCACCGGCCCGATTTCCTCCCACCGGAGTTTTTCTCGTTCTCCCGCGCCGCTTCGACGGCGGCCCCGCCGCTCAACTCCCACGCGACCGCATATTTCCTTCGCAGCCAGATCCAGCGGCAGGCCGGTGCACTGCACCGCGTCAACGGCGTGATTGAGCATCACGCGGAGCTTGTTGGGTAGGTTTATGCCAGTAGTTTCGCCATTGTTGACGTCCTTGCAAGTGTCCTTGGCATCCTCGTAAGCCTTCGAGAAATCGACGAACATCTTCTGCTTCCGTTCGGCCCCGACGAAATACGAGACCATGAAGCTTCGCCATCCCTCATTCTTGATGTGGTAGATTTTGACGATGAAAGAACTCGAGGGAACCTCGACTGGCCATGAGCGAACATTCTTCAGCTTCATGGCGCTGGATGTGTTAGGATTCTGCCAGGATTTCAAGCTCTTTCTCGAAATCCTCAGGGAAAATGGTCGGGGCGGTGAGATTTGAACTCACGACCTTCTGAACCCCATTCAGACGCGCTACCAAGCTACGCTACGCCCCGAGCCATTGGGTTGCTCAGATCGAGCAACACGCAGGAAATCTATCAAGTCCGCAGAGGATTTCAAGAGCAATTCTCACGAATTGAGAGATGGCCAGGGCGGATTCAAGAACCCACAAATTTGT
>JBAXTC010000881.1:0-3038 GCA_037130375.1 Verrucomicrobiota bacterium
CGCTAACACTCCGATAATCGAGGAAAAGTGCGCCGACTACCGTCAGCGGCTACAAATGTCTGGGTTCTTGAATCCGCCGTGTTTGCGGACCTTGAGCGTCGCAAACATCGTTCTGTGCATCCAGGCGCAAGTGAACTCGCGTCCGATGATTTACGTGCGCACTCTGTTTGTTACAGGCAACGCAGGTTCAAGTGTGGGTTTGAAGGCAGTTCAGCCTCACGCCCAGTATCGGTAATCCACGGCTGGGAAAATGTTATCCATGCCCTCGATATTGCCGAGCCATTGTTCGTCAACCCGCGTCGCGGTGAGTTGATCGTAGAGCGTTGTGAAGCGGAGCAGGTGATCTTTCACGCGCTTGCGCGCATAGTCCGGGCTGGTGCCGCTCCGGAGAATAAACGGCCAATCGCTGGCCTGGGCGAGCAACAGTTCGCGCGCGGCCTGCCGGAGCGCGCGCTCCTGAAGCGAACGAGGCGAGGACGGATCGGTGCCGACCGGTGAGACGACTGCTCCACAGGAGAATCGCCGCGCCAGTTCCGTCATCCGCTCCTGCGCCACGCGCAAGTGCGGGTAAATCCATTCGTTCTTCTCGTTGAGCCAGACGCGCCAGTAGCCTCCCTCACCCCAGCTCGAGGCGCTGGGTGTCGCCACCTGATTCGTCGGATGCCGCTGCAAGTACTCGGCCGGGGTGATCAGCGTGAGGTTCTGTTGATCGCCGCACGCTTTGCGCACAACGAAATCGAGAAACTCCGGTCCCTCATACCACCAATGGCCAAATAATTCCGCGTCGTAAGGCGCCACCAACAGCGGCGGGCGGTCCAAAACCCCGGCCAGGGACAGGATTTGCGCGTTCCGCGCGGCGAGAAACTGGTCGGCATGCTCCTCGGCGGCTTGCAGGGCGGCTGGCCGATCGTACACTTGCTTGTCTGCTGAGCGGCCGGTGATGCAATGGTATTTGATGCCGGTAAACCCGCGTTGGCCGGGTGCCGACAGATATGGTTTCACGTAATCGAAATCGAGATCGAATCCGATGTCGCGATAAAAATCCCGGTAGCGCGGGTCGCCGGGATAGCCTTGGTGCCGGCTCCAGACCTGCCGGGCGGATTCGGCATCACGACCAAATGCAGCGATGCCCCTCGGGGTGAACAGCGGGGCAAAGGTGGCATAACGCGGCTGCGGCTCCGCGTGCAAAATACCATGCGTGTCGGTGATGACCCATCGGATGTTTGCCGCTTGCAGAACGCCATCCAGGCTTTCGGCGTAAGCGCATTCCGGCAGCCATAAGCCCCGCGGCTCGCGCCCGAAACAAGTCCGGTAATGGTCCCGGGCCACCAGAATCTGCGCGCGAAGCGATGGCTGGTGATCGGCCAGCAACGGTAGCAACGCGTGCGTGGCGGCGCTGGTGAGGATCTCCAACTGCCCGAGGTCCTGAAATTGCCGGAAGGCGCCTACCAGGTCGCGGCCGCAGCCGAGGTAAGCGTCGCGAGCCACGGTGAACCGCTCCTGATAGAACAAGGCGAGTGCGTGAAACGGTTGGTTGAGGCTGGTCCGCTGGATTTCTTTGCCGGCGAGGTCAATCAACTCGTTGAGGTGTCGTTCGTAACGCGCCTGTAGCAGCGGATCCAGCAGCATCGAGCAGAGCGTCGGCGTGAGGGTCAGCGTGAGCCGGGTGTCCAGACCGTCCCGCCGCCAGCGCTCCAACAGTTGCAACAACGGGATATATGCTTCGGTGATGGCTTCAAAGAGCCAGGTTTCCTCGAGAAACCTCTCGTGCTCCGGATGCCGGACAAACGGCAGGTGCGCGTGCAGAACGAGCGAAAGGTAACCGGGCATGCGGAGGACCAAAAGCTAAAGGCTAAAGGCCGGCGTCAGGGGCCTTGAGCGAAGAGTTCTGCGGCGCCGCGCCAACTTCACCCGAGTATTCCGTGCGACGGCTGAATTTCAGCCTGGCCTGACGCAAGTCCCCTTCCGCCGACATTGCGGACACGGCGACCTCGTGGTCGCCGTCCGGCAATGCGAAGCGAAAACTGAACGTGCCATCGGGCTGGAGTCGAATGGGCCAGCCGCCAATTGTCAGGCTCGCGTCCGACTCCGTTGCGCCGTAGAGAACGAGTTCGGCATTGACGTTGAGCCAGAAATCTTCCGGTCGCGGCCGCTCGCCACCCAATGGACTGAACAAGCTTTCGATCTGGCTGTCAAACGGCAAGGGCAGGGCTGACGGTGGAAGATCAATGTCCCATCCGACCAAGCCGCGAATCATATCCGTGATTCCTGCCGAGCTCGCATCTTCCTGCCATCTCAGATGAGTCTTGATCACCTCGTCCAGTGCTCGTTCCTGAGCCGCATCGAGTGGCGGCAAGTGCGCAACGCGGGTTTCTTCCACCGGACCCGAAAGTTGGGGCAGGGGCACTTCCATAGGAATAGTCGCGAATCGCTGGGTTTGATCCCTTGACACCGTATCCGGCGGAGTCGCCGCCGACGCGGAGGTTGCCACCGTTGCCCATTGGCGATTAGCCGCATAATAGCCCAGCTCAGCCCCGTATCGAATCCCCGCGCCCTCGACGTGGATAAACCAGGAGCGGGATTCCGGATGCACGTGGACTTCGGTGAAAGGATGGGCGGCAATCGTGCCGGGGCGAACTCGCACTACCAGATGACGGTCGGCAGACAGCGCGTTATACCGACGCTGCTGGTCCTGAGTAAGATCCCAATGCGCATAAAGCCAATGCGGGTCGCGCGCGACCAGCATCAGCTTTTCCGTTCCGTAGGCTGCGGGCAACTCCCTCACTTCATCACGGATGGACGGACCCGCCGACGGTGTGGGAACCAGAGCGTAATGGTCCCCCGGCCCGGTGGCCGGGAGGCCAGGCTCGTCGCCTTCAAAAAGCATGGGGGGAATCTTCGCAGTCTTGCTTCTCGCGCGAAGCACGCGGCGCGCGATCCGAGCCGCTGATTGCGCGCCTTTCTTAGAGCGCGATTTCTTTGTTTTCATGCCAATCAGTGACCCAGTCGGTGGACGCCGGGTTCTGTCTGATATAGGG
>JBAXTC010000882.1:0-3013 GCA_037130375.1 Verrucomicrobiota bacterium
CCTTCGGGTATTGCCAACTCGCCGGCAGGAGGTTCACAAAGTCCTGATAGATTTCGTCCAGGGTGATGCCTGTCTTTGCGCCTAATGCTGCCAAACCGAAAAAGGCCTCCAACTCTTTGCGCCGTTCATCGAGCTGATACTCCGCGCGTTTGCGCACGGTGATGTCCAGGTGGGTGCCCGCCATCAATAAGGGTTTGTTGTCGGAAGTCCATTCCACCACTCTGCCCCGGTCCTCCATCCAGACCCAGGAACCGTCTTTGTGCTTCATTCGGAATTCACACTCGTAGATGTCCGCGGTCCGGTTGAAGTGCGCGTCCCGCGCGGCATCGGAGTTTTTGAGGTCTGCTGGATGCACCAGCGCCAGCCAGGTCTGAATCGTGATCGGAGCGAGTTCCGCCAGCGTGTAACCCAGCATCTCCGCCCAACGGGCATTAACTTGAGCTTGACCGGTCTGGACGTTCCAGCCCCATGTGCCAGGGTGAGTGCCTTCCAACACGTTGTCCAGGAACGCGCGATGTTCGCCGAGTTGTTCCTCCGCCTGCCTCCGCTCGGTGATGTCGATCAGCACCAACCGACACTCCTGGCCACCCGCAGAAACGCTTATCCGAAGCTGGACCGTGAGCGGCGGTTTGCCTTTCACCGAAAGCCCCACCTCGCCGACCTCCGAGGCTTTGGTCTCAATCGCCCTGGCCACGAGGGCATTAAAATCGGCACGGGCTTCAACGGCGACGAACATTCCGAAACGCCAGCCCAGCAAGTGCAAACGTTCGATTCCCAGCAGGCTGGCCGCGGCAAGATTGGTCTGCTGGATGACGCCGTCCGGTCGGATGGTCATGTAGCCCACCGGAGCGAAATCATAGAGATCGGTGTACCGCGCCAGCGCCGTATCGAGTTGCACATGCATCTGTCGCAAGTCCTCGTTTTGCATCTCGAGCTCGATCTGGTGGATTTCCAGTTCCTGCTGGTTTCCCTGCTGGACAGCTTTGGTCATGGGCAGGCGGGCCGCGGCCATCTCTTTTAGCCGCGCTTCAGCCGCGCGTCGCAGCACGGTGGGCGCTTGCGATGCCTGGGAGACTCTGGTTGATTCTCGATGTTTTAAGTAGTCATTGGGACGTGAGATACCTGCGCAAATGCGAGAGCCGAGGCGGGTTCCGTTCGTTGGCGGAGGATAATGGCCAGGCGGGAGGCTTGACCTGCAGCGTGGGGACTATGGCGCTGGTCTGTTTGGGGAGGGTGTTTCAGCCGTTGATATGTTGCCGAGTTACCAAGGACTCGCGAATGCGCCCCTGACCGGAGGGTGCAATGCAATGGAATAGCCGCGAAAAGGCACAATAAGCGCAAAACACATTGTTTTTATGCGCCTTTTGCGTCTTTTCGCGGCTATTCTCTCGTTCTTCCACTTCGCACTTCGGATTTCCGCTCCGCCGGACTGTGTTCTTTGCGGCTGGCCAACTGCTCTGGGTTCACGCGGCGGCGCATAGCTTTCGCCACGCGTCCCGCAGCAAACTCTCGAACTCTGCCGCAAACCCCGCATAGTCCATCACCGGCGAGTGTGTCAGGCGGTCGCGAAGTTGCGTATTCAGCGCCGCCAGCGACTGCGGTTGCTCGGCGGCATTGACACCCTTTTGAACATATTCCTCAGGTGAACCGCATAGCCAATCCTCCAGACCCAGGTGGCGCAGCAGGCAGACCCCCTGGCGGGAAACGTAGGTGTGCCCCGCCAGGCTCAAGGCCGGGACTCCCATCCACAACGCGTCGGCGGTGGTGATCGCTCCATTGTAGGGAAAAGGATCCAGCATCAAGTCCACATCGTAGTGGCTTTCGTAGTATTGCTGTGGCGGGCCGGGATGCACGAATTGCAACTGATCAGCCCGCGCGCCGGCACGGATAAATTGCCGGCTCAAGTCTTCGAGCCGATCCGCGTCATCTTGAGCCTGCAACAGGAGACGCGCCTTGGGACAGCGGCGCAAAATCTCCGCCCACGCCGCCAGGCTGGCGGCGCTCGCCTTGGCCGGTTTGTTGAGACAGCCGAATGTGAAGGGTTGTCCGCGCGAGTGCGGTAGCGGACGAATCCCATAAGCCACATCCGGGGGGCGGTAGAGCCAGGCAATCTGTTTGAACCGCAGCAACTTCTCGACGTAAAACGACTCCGAACTGCCGACCGGATCGGCCAGTTCATCCGTGAGACGGTAATCCATTGCCGTCAGCCCGGTGGTGTTTGGGTACGCAAACCACGTGACCTGGATTGGTGCGGGCTTTTCCGCGAACACGAGCAGGCGGTTCCCGGCACTGTGACCGGACAGATCGAACAGCACATCCACACCATCCTTTCGAATCCTCTCCGCCGCATCTTCGTCGCTTAGCCCGGCCAGTGATTGCCAGCTCCGCGCTTGCAAACGCAAACGGGCAGTCAGGTTGTCCGCCGTTGTCCCCGCATCATAGGCAATGATCTCGAACGCATCGCGGCTCAAGTGCCGCCAAAGGACCTCCATGAAGCGTCCCACAGGATGGTTCTTGAAGTCCGCGGAAAGAAAGCCCAGGCGGAGCCGGCGTTCGGGCGCCAGGTCCGAAGGGCGGGGGGCGCAGGGGCGCGCAGCCACGTGGCGCTGCGCCCAAAGCCTGTGCTCCGCCGCGAGGCGCTCATGTGTGGTTTCTGAATCATAGTGCATCGTGAGCAACAGGTTACTGTGGGCCAGACGCGCGGCAGAATTCGTGCGCAGGGCGGCTTCAAGTAGTTCGATGGACTCTCGAGCACACCCCGCATCCGACAACACGGCGGCAAGATTCGTTTGGACGTTCGGATCATTGGGGCGGAGCTTCAAAGCCGACTCGAAGAACACTCTGGCATCGCGGGCCTTGCGTTGCTCGCGAGCCAGGCCGCCCAAAACCATCCATGCAGCGACGAAATCCGGCTGCAACTCCAGGCAGGCGTGATAGGCGTTAGCCGCGTCGTCCGGATGCCCCGCCTTCCGGAAGATGTGACCGAGCAGGAGATAATAATCCACCTTATCCG
>JBAXTC010000883.1:0-3008 GCA_037130375.1 Verrucomicrobiota bacterium
GCCGCATTTGTCCGGCCGGATCAGCGCTCGCGTCATGCGTCCTCCAATGCTCCCGCCCCCACGGCCAGCCCCAGGCCAAACGCCATACACGTCATCTCCCCACAAGCCCGACAATTGGTCCCAGCCAGCCGCTTGCAGACGAACTCACATTTTCGCAGAAAAGTCATGATCTGTTTCTCTTCAGGTCCCACGCATCACGCATCACGCATCACGCATCACGCATCATTCCTCAATCACAATCTCCGGCTCCACGACAATTTCCGACTTCACCGAATTCGCGACCAGACTGTATTTCTGCGCCGCCTGGAGCGCGCGCCGCGTCCGAGCTTCAATCGTCGCTCGCGGCTCGCCACCGGCCGCGATCCGGATCACTGGCCGGAAATGCAGCCGCGTGAAAATCTCCGTGCGGTCCAGTTCGACAAGCTTGGTCCCCTCCGTCCGGCACTCGTAAGACAGCAGCTTGAGTTTGAACCGCTCCGTCGCCCAGATGAACATCATCATCACGCAGGTGTTCGCTGCCGCCACGAAGGCATCCTCGGGCGTGAAAACCCCGGCATGGCCCTGCGCATCTGGCGGAGCCGAGAACTTCATCTCGGGGCCATTCCCCATCACCAGGTGCCCCCAGTGCTCCCCTTCCCAGCGCACCGTCGTGTTGTAAGTCGCCGTGCGGCTCATGGCTGCTTCTCCTTCTCGCAGAAGGCGCCATACTCGCGCCGCACCGCCTCGCGGTAGCTCCCCTCCGCCTCCGACGGCACCGCATTGTAAATCTTCACGGTTTCAAACAGGTCCCGCTCTGCCTCCCCATCCTGCCCGCCCCCCTTCTCGCGGAACTGCCGGAAAATCAGCGGTAGTGCCACTAACTCCACCGCCCGGCCATCAATCGTGACCTTCGTGACGGGGACTCCCGACCCGCACGAGCAGGTTGCTTCGCGCCCCTCTCCCGCGAGCTCATGCGCCGCCGCCTCGCTGCTGGGTGCTGTCCCGGCTTCCTTGCCCAAGGCCTGATCCACCAGCGTCGCCAGCCGTTCGGCGGTGACCTCCACCGCCTTTTGCCCTGCGGCATTCAATCGCCGGCGCCCCTCCGGCCGTTCCAGACCGCATTCGGCCACCAACTCGTTGACCACCAGGCTCGCGGCTGGCTTGCTGGAATACTTTTCGGTGCCGTGCGCCGCGCACCGCAGGTCGCAGCCGTCCACCGTAATCGTGGGGTGCAGCTTGGCGAAAGCCCGATCTCCGGCGCCCCCAGCCAGGAACAACGGCAGGCAAATCGTCACCGTATCCCGCGGGCGCAGCTCGTTCAGCACCTTCAGGGCCGCCAACCGCGCCACTGTGCCCTCGGCCAGTTCCTCGCCGCTGCACGAGACGATCCCAACTTTCCGTTCGAGTAATTCAGACATGGCTCGCTCCTTTCACCGATTGGCCCGTGCCGTCGAGGCTCTCAGCCACCTCCTCGGCCAGGACACGGGCCAGTCTCCGGCCGGCCTCGTTCAGTTCGGCGATGCCTTCCGGCTTGAGATCCTTGTGCCGCCGAAACACGTCCAGCACCGCCACTTCGCGGGTCACCGTGCCGCCGCTTTGCTTGACCATCCTGGCCGCGCACATCTGCTTGCACCCATCAATCGTCACCGCCGGATGCTTGGCCACGAGATCGCGCGTCAGGTTGGCCGAGAACCAGCTTGGCCAGGGCCACCAATCGCGTGCTTTCGGGCCGAAGCTCTTCGCACAAATCATAAGCCGCCTCGCGGCTCACCGTCCCAAAAGGCTTGCCAATGCCGCTGCACGGCACCACGACCACAAAATCTTTGGAAGACTTCACAAACTCTTAAGATCCTCCTGCACCTGCGCCTGCATCACCGCGAAGTATGCCGCGGCATCGAGCACTTTAGAGCGTTCGGCGTCCCAGCCGCTTGGTTGGATCACCGCCAGCCACCCAGCTTCGTAAGGTGCCTGGTTTATGACCTCCGGAGAGGTATTGAGCGCCGAGTTGACCTCGACGATGGTCCCGCTGACGGGCGCGTGCAAATCCACCATCGCCTTGATGGTCTCAATCTCGGCAAACTGGTCACCCACCGCCAACTTCGAGCCCACGGGCTTCACGTTGGCAAAGGCCACATCCCCATTGTGCTGCTGTAGATAATCCGCCAGCCCCACCCGCACGCGCTTGCTGGCCGGCTCAGGCAACATCCACAGACCCTCCGCCGAGTAAAGCCGGTCCTTGGCCACGCGGAACGTGAACTTGTCCGCCGTCATCTCGAAATATTCTGCCATGCCTGTTCCTTTCCTCAGCGCTTATGCTTGGGCTTTCATCTCAGGTTTACTTACACGAGCAGCTTCTTGATCTCGTCCACCGACGGCACCCGCCCCGCCACCTTCACCGTGCCGTCAACCACCAGGGCCGGCGTCACCATTACCTGCAACGCCATAATCTGCTTTAGGTCCGTGACCTTGCTGATTTCATAGGGCACCCCCAGTTCCTTCGCCGCCTGTTCCGTCACGTCATACAACTTGCCGCACTTCGCGCAGCCCATTCCCAGAATTAACAATTGCTTCATAATCAGGTTCTTATTTCGAGCACTTTTGCACCGACTCCACGCACTTGAAGAAATTCATCACGCACGGAGTCTTGAGTGAATAGAACACCTTCAGCCCCCGCTTCTCGTCCTCCACGATCCCGGCGTTGCGGAGCAGCGACAGGTGTTTCGACACCGTTGACATATCCAAACCCGCCGCATCCCGCAGCTCGCAGACGCACCGGGTCTTTCGGGCCAGCTCCTCCACCAGCAGCAGCCGCGTTGGATGTGCCAGCGCCTTAAGCACCTTGGCCTGCGCTTTCAACCGTTCTTGTGTCTTCACTGCCATATATTCACTTATTCACTTTCAAACGATATAAGTATTTGGCTAAACTGCCAAATAGTCAAGCCCTCATTTTCCAGCCCGGCTCGCTCGCAGGGCAGATTCAAGAACCTACAAAAACGTAGCCGCCGACGGCAGTCGGCGCACTTTTCCTC
>JBAXTC010000884.1:0-3006 GCA_037130375.1 Verrucomicrobiota bacterium
CAGTGCCTTTGCCGCGACTGCCAAAGTCGCGTGGTTTAAAAACAGGGCGAGCACCCCGAACAGGTGCAACGCTTTCGGTGTTTGTCGGATACGGACTATTTTCATTTGAATTCCGGGCTATGGTTATGGAGTGGCCAAATTCAACTCAGGTAGTTTCCTCATCTTCGTTAATTCATGATCGTCAGTGCGATGAGACCGACCACGACTTCCTGCTCATGTTGCCGCGGATCAGCTTGGCACGTTCGCGGTGGCGACGTTCTGTTTCTCTATCCCCCGCCCGACGCGCCATGTCAGCAGCAGCGAGATAGCCTCTGTATGCATAAGCTGTCGTCTGATCGCCTTCTCCACCGTTATACCATGCCGAGTCCGTGGCCCATGCATTGGCATAACTTTCATAGAGCCCGTTTCCATCCGGGTCGAAGCAATCTCGCTGCCACTCCAGGTGTAGCTCGAGTGCCGGCCGCAGCAGCGCCTCAAGCTCGGCGTCCCCCGTCCACCGCCAGGCGTGAACCAACGTATCAAACCACACGCTCTGCATGTCGTAGCAGAAAGAGTGGTGCGCTGTGATCCGGCCTTTGCCAAGGAAACGGGAATCCGGCGCCTGCAATGTCAGTCCGTAGTTAGGATCCGCCTTGGGCTTGGTATAGCTGGAGTCCAGAACTTGGGATTTAAGGTAGTACTTCATCTCGGTCTTCACGTTCTCGTGCCAACCATAGACTGTCGGACCATATAACCTGCGCCATCCGGGCATCGGCCCATTCCAGACCATCGCACCGTGCGTATAGTAGGGTGGGTACCAGGCTCCGTCCAATGCCGCAGCCTCGAAGCTGACGGCAACGTCTCCCACACGACCCTCGCCGGATAGAAGCGCGTCGTAATATTGTCACATTCATGCAACCACTTGCTCGACTCACCGCGGGCATAGCCGAGGAGCAGTGTTCCATAACAATACTCCGCATCAATAAGCCGCATCTGCGGCTTGTCGCCAGCAAACGACATCGCGGGGATATTCGGCGCGTACAAAGGCCGATTGAAAAAATGCGCTCCGTTATGGGATACGATCGCGCCGTTCTCCACGGCGTAAAGGGCCTTGAAAGGCTTCACACTCTCCAGAGAAGCCTTGTTCCTTTTGGAACCGCCGGGAATAACCGTGCCGCTGTTGTTTTTCACGGGGGTCAAATCGGTCCCAGCAGCTCTGGCTGGCAAACGATTCCACGCACATGCAATCAGCACAACCAGCGCCGCCAATGTTCCACTTTTCGGCACAAGGCCACGTAAGCGGGTAACTACACAATGTTTCGTTGCACCCATGCTAAACTTGTCATAACTGGTCACGGATATTTTCAAAGAAATGGTCAACGCATTGAGTTCAACGCCAGGTTGGCATAGCCCAGCAGGTTCGCGCTGTGTCGCCGGGTTTCTGGCGTGGGTAGAACAATGTCATCAGGGCTTGCGGGTCACCCGCGCCTCCATTACGGGATCAGGCGTATCCCAACGCATCGGCTGAATCAGAATGCCATCAAGGTCGTGGGCCGCCGGCGTTGCGCTGGGCACCGTTGAAACCATCGAGCACGCCATATAGTCCTTTCCATGGTCGGAAACACATTCCGGCGCATGGCCCGGCGTTTCCTCGATCGAGTTCGCAATCGCATCGCCAAAGTTGAAAGGATCCTCCGAGATGTAGAGGTGTGTGTGGCTGTAATCAATTCCACTAACCCAGAGGTAGTAGTAACCATCGCGATAAAGCACAAAAGGCGATTCGCCATACCCGTGCGGATCAGTGGGTGATGCTCGCAAGACGGTTACGGGCTCGGACCAGTGCACCAGGTCATTTGAAGTGCGCACCCTGGGTCCTGGGGCCAGGCTGCTGCAGTAGTACATCAGGTAGGTACCCAGTCGCTCATCCCAGAAAACACAAAAGTCCCGGTCGTCTTTCTCGCGGAACACCATGTTCCCTTCCGCCAGTCCCCCATTGCTGCAGGGACGCCAAACCCCAAGGTCCGGCGAGGAAGATGTCAGCAGCCTGACGCAACTTTCCGGCTTATCCTCCGGCTTTACAAAGAAGTGGAAGTAGTACAAAAACGCGATCGACTTGTCCCGGTTCCACATTGCGCCAGGAGCCCACATGACCGCTTCCTTGGACGGGATCTGGCAGGCAATTTTGTCAACGTGCCTCATGGGGATCGAAAGCGAATCCCCCACTGCGTGGAACAAGGCGTAGCCATCGCTCGGCGCGTACCCATTGCCAATACCATCGCTGCCGACACCAAAGGTGCCGATGCAATGCCAGCGGTCCAGCTTGTCCCTGATGAGCGTGAAATCGCTATACAAAGTCTTTCCATCACCCACCAGCCGCAAGGCTTCATTCCAAGGCTTTGAAACCCGTGGAATCCGCAACTGCTTCTTTTCGATCTTCGCGTCTCGTTGGGCGGTTTTACACCCTATGACCAATAGGCACAAGGTCGTTGCCAGAACAAGGGCTTCAAATACACGTCTCCCCACGTTTTCATTACGGGGCTTCTTCTTCATTTCAGTGGAACAAAAACCAGTATCAAGATGGACTCGTGGGGCCGACATCATCGGGCGGGATTGCCTCCCGCGACTTGTCGCCAACTCTATGCTCTGAATAGGGTTTAAAAACACCCTGCCTTGGGAACGCCACGGGCCTGTCCAAAACTCATCCTGCGGGGTCGAAACTAATTGAGCTCCGCCCCGCAGGTTGCGCGTGTCGTGTTTACCGTACCAAACGTCTCAAGCGGCAGACCTCCAGCTCTCTAATGAGAGCTGGAATGACTACTGCCGGACGCGATAATACTTTTGAACGCCCGCAGGCGCGTTGGTCCAGGGACTGCTCGACCCGATAATGTCGGTATAGGTTCCGACCACGTTCGTTGAGGACTGAAGGAGGCCGCCACCCGGCCAAGTCAATACCAGGTCTGTGCCGGAGCGTGTGACTGTTATTACCGGCGAGGGCATCCCCTGCACCACGAGTTCCGTGTAACCGAC
>JBAXTC010000885.1:0-2999 GCA_037130375.1 Verrucomicrobiota bacterium
ACTGGGCGCGCGGCAACTTCAGTGGCTTTGATCGGGCTGGTCGCGCTGCCTCCCTCTTGGCCGGACACATGCTTGCCTCCCCACGTATCAAAGGCCCATTGCGTGCAATAGCTGTTGCCATATTCCACGAAGCAATTGTTGGCAGCGTAGTTGGGATCTCCCTTGTCTGACGGACAATGCCAACTCTCGATGGCGGTGACGTATTTGTTGAGAGGACGATTTGTGTAATCCGTGTTGATTCCAAAGTAAGGCACTAACCATTGCGTGGTTGCGGTGGGCGTGCCGCGTCGGCCTCCAAAATCTCCCCAGCCTGTCGTTACTGGATAGGTGTCTTTGTTGTCTTCAGCGTACATTGACCAGCCAAGCCCGATCTGGCGGTTGTTGTTGGTGCATTGAGTTCGCTTGGCCTTTTCCTTGGCTTGGGCCAACGCCGGCAACAACAACGCGGCAAGGATCGCGATGACGGCTATCACCACCAACAACTCAATTAACGTAAAGCCCTCCCCTGCCCTCTTTCCACTGTGCGACGCCCCGAACAGTCTTTGCTCTTCTTGCACCCGCAAGACCGGCCAGGTTCTAAACGGCCGGGTCCGGGTCTTTCCCCAACCAACTGCGCCGCAACCGTTCGTCGGAGCTTTTCGATGTATCAGCTAAAGCCTAATCCAGCCATCTACAAACCCACAAGCCTCATTTGATTGGAGGAGGCGGGTTGGCAGTGGCTCTCAATCACCACGCCTGACCAGAAAATGGACCGCGCCGCAAATCCCCAGGCAGACCAGGGACATCAACAGGGCAGAACCGATGAAGTAGGATGCGATGATCATCAGGATTCCTCCGACCATCGGGCTCAAGGACTGCTGCTTCTTGCCGTAAATGAAATACCCAAAGCCAACCGAACCCCACCAAAGCGAGGCAAAAAGGAAACTTGCAGTAAACATTTCAGGGTAAGAATACCACCGAAACCGGAATCCACCCACATCGCAGCACAATGGCAGGCCCTACCCGGCCGAGTAAAAGTTGTTGACTGGAGTGGACCAATCGGTAGGACTTCATCGGACGGACATACATTTGAACACCCGACTGGTTGTGCCGTCCTCAAACGGGATCGGGGTTTCCATGATTGCCTGAATCCGATCGCGCGTGATTACTTTGGGATCATACGAGAAGACGGCCGTTCGCTCGGTGGCAAATGTTTCAATTCCAAGAATCCCTGGAATGTCCTCATACAGCGACGAAAAAAACATCGCGGTGCCCTTGCATCGGACCCCGTCCACAACGAACGTTGCCGTCGCACCAGTCCCTTTGGCAAAGGTCTGAACCGTTGTCGGCCGCGTGAAGCTGGTTCGGAGTCCATACCCTGCCAGCAAGGCCAAGGTTACCAGCACCGGGATTACAAATGTTGGCAAGCGCATGCTTTCTCCTACAGCTCGGCTCGAAGTTGGAGCGCATCCTTTTCGGGACAGGCGTCCAGACAATCCAGGCAGTTGGTGCAGTCCCGATGCCGCACAGTTTGGAGGTTCTGCACCGGGATGTCATGCAAGCAAGCCCTGCTGCATCTACCGCAGCCGGTACACTTCGACGTATCGCGCGCGACTCGAAGCAAAGCGATCCGGCTGAACGGGTCAAATACGGCCCCCATCGGACAAAGATAACGGCAGAAGAACATCGGAACGATCCACATCCCGATGATGATTCCAGACAGCACCATCACTGAAACGATACCCACGCTTCCGTGTCCAAACCCGGAAAAGATCAAAAAGAAAGGGTCGTACCCGCGCAGAACCAACTCGCCGGTGCGGCAGGTAAAGAACAAGGCCACGACGAGCACCGCATAGCGCAGCAGCTTGAGCGAGGAGTTTGCGCCGGCTGGAATCCGCGGCCGCTTCTTCCAAACCCATCCGCCTAGCCGGGCGGACAGTTCGCCAAGAAAACCAATCGGACAGGCCCACCCGCAGAAGGCCTTCTTGCACAGGAGAGTCAGCACGAGCAAGGCTAGTAAGAACGATAAGTTCAACGGCCCCAGGGCGCAGGAGAATTCGCCTGTGGTGAACAGCCCCCACAAGCTTTCAACCCCGCCAAAAGGGCAATACGCCTCAAACGAGCGGGATCCAAAGCCCAGCGCCAGATAAAGCACCAGCCCGAGTACAATAGTAAGCATCGAATGCCGCAGGTATCTGCTCTTTGTCTTGCTCATAGATGCACCTACGGTTGGCTTGGCGCGGAATCATCTGCCACCACGCGCCACTCCGGCGTCCCTTCACCCCTGATGGAGACGGTCCAGCCGGGGAGGGCCTCATTTACCTGATCATGGTCAACTTCCACCCGAGTGCGCGCGTCCGCAGCCGGTGGCCGCAGCGCTGTCACACCAACTGCGATCCCGAGTGATGCAATATTCTTCATCCGTTAGTGTTGTTTCTTCGGTCCACGAACCTAGCTCAGCCTGCCATAAGTTGTCCAGCACACTTGAAAGTGGCGCACCCGGCTTTCGTCTTCCCGATGGGTCACTGAAACCACTCGGGGGCCGGACGGGAGAAGAATTCCTCCAGCTTGATACCGGCCGCGCCGACCAGCCAAGCCTTGGCCTTGGGGTAACGTTTGCGAAACGCGACCATCCCGCTGACTTTGTTGCCCCGACTACTTTTCACCTGGCCAGCGTCACGGTGTTGCCGACGTCGGTCAGTTGTCCGAGCATCTTGTTGTAAGAAAACATCTGCGCGGGGAAATGCGCCGCCAACGCGAAGAGATGCCGCAACAACGTGGGCTTGGTGATGGTCTGCAATTGCAGCACGTCGCGCGCGAGCACGGTCTCAATGAGGGAATCGTTCACATACCGCTTCCACACGGCTTCGTCTTCCACCAAGGCCGCTGCTCCAGGGTAACCGCCAAAATAAATCCACTGGTCCAGCGTCCATCCGAACGCCGCGCGGCATTCGGTTTGCCCACCTGGCGAGGCCCCACCAGCACCTGCAACAAGGGGAGCTTGCGCTCCATCGCCGCCA
>JBAXTC010000886.1:0-2992 GCA_037130375.1 Verrucomicrobiota bacterium
ATTCAGTGGCAGTGAAACGCCAGCCGCAAGCCCTTTGGGATAGTTTGATTGATGCAATGGCCGTTCGCCATAGTCTGGTTGTCGCAACGCGCAACACGGCGGACTTTAGGCACGCGGACACTTTCAACCCTTGGCGGGATTAAAACACCTAACAGGAGACAACAG
Organism: Verrucomicrobiota bacterium; assembly: GCA_037130375.1. Taxonomy (GTDB): domain Bacteria; phylum Verrucomicrobiota; class Verrucomicrobiia; order Limisphaerales; family UBA8199; genus JAPLUA01. Next base: position 166 of record JBAXTC010000886.1, read on the forward strand.
AGACAACAGAGTTGCACCCTGTCACAGCCTTTGAACGGGGAAGACGGGAGGCCTTTGAACGCCTGAACTTTGAACCGTTGAACCTTGAACCCTGAACCTTGAACCCTGAACCTTGAACCTTGAGCGCGCCCGGCCCGGCAAGAACACCCTGGCCCAAGCCCTGGCCGCCGGGTCGGGAGCCCAATACTTTACCTTCGATGACTTCGCCACGCTCGCCCTCGCTGCGGGTGCCGCGTCTGGTTTCATCCGCAATCTCACCGGGCCCGTCGTCCTCGACGAAATCCAGAAGGCTCCGAACCTGTTCTCCGCCATTAAGCTGGCAGTGGACAAGGACCGTCAGCCTGGCCGTTTTCTGCTCACCGGCTCGGCGAACGTGCTGACCCTGTAAGCGACCCATCGAGAGGACGAAAGCCGGGTGCGCCTTGCCGCTCATCAGTTCACCACAAAAACCTCCCCAACTGCCCATCACCATTGCTCAAACCGAGCTTGATGTAGCCCTGCCTCCCCCACTTTCTTTCAATTCTGCTGTTGACACCTCCAAACCGGCTCGTTAAGAAAGGCCGCAACCGGTGAAAAGTCAGTGCGACCATGAAAAAGGGATTCTTCCTCACCCGCGCAGCGCTCAGTACGAGCGGGCGCGCAAGAGGCGATTTCCTATCAGTATCAGTTGGAATATCGAGTCGGCTCGGACCCATTCGAGCCTCCTCTCCCCTGCCCTCTCCTCGATTCCATGGAGGAGAGGGAGTTATTTCGCAGCCAGCTTGGGGGCGGCGTCAAGGTGCGCACTAATCACAGTCGGATTCGCAATGGTCATGTTCTCTTGCTGGACCATGACTGCGTCTGCGGCCGAATCGCAGTCGAAGCCCCAGGTTGTGGCCGATGCTGCGCAATTCCTCGCAACGTTTAATCAGCTTTACCAAAGCCTCTACGCCGTGGCGCAGGAGGCGAATTGGAAGGCGAGCACGGATGTCACGCCCGAGCACACCGGCCAGCGCATCGGAGCCGAGCAGGCGCAGGCTGCCTTCGTCGGCAATCCTTGGGTGATTCAGAAGACGCGCGCGTTGCTCCAGCAGACAAATGTGCTGGACGATCTCACGGTGCGGCAGTTGCGGATGATCTGGCTCCTGGCCGCTGAGAGCCCGGGCACCATCCCGGAGGTCGTCGCGGCGCGCATCGCAGCGGAGGCGCGCCAGAGTGCCACCCTCGACAGCTTTCCATTCAAGTGGCAGCGCCCGGGATTGGCCACCAACGAAGCTCTCACCGCCAACAAGATTGACGACCTCCTGGGGGCCTCGACCAACCTGACCGAGCGGTTCGCCGTCTGGAAAGCGTCCAAGGATTCCGGCGTCGCCTTGAAGTCGGGCCTGGTCGAGTTGCGCGACTTGCGCAATCGCGTGGCGCGCGAGATGGGCTTCAGCTCGTTCTATGCCTTGCAGGTGGCCCACTTCGGCATGTCGGTGCCCGAGATGGGGGCGTTGACCGACCAATTGGTACGCGATACCAAGCCGCTCTACGACCAACTCCACTGCTGGGCGCGTTACAAGCTGGCGAAGCGCTACGGTCAGCCAGTGCCGAAGTTGATTCCGGCGCATTGGCTGGGCAACCGCTGGGGCCAGGAATGGCCGGGGCTGGTCGCCAGCGTGGATCTCGATCCGCTCTTCCAGGCCAAGCAAGCGGAGTGGATTGTCCGTCAGGCCGTGAACTACGGCGAATCGATGGGCTTGCCGAGGTTCCCGGCGAGCTTCTGGGTCAGGTCGGACCTTTATGAATTGCCAGCCGATGCGACGCGGAAGAAAAACACGCACGCTTCGGCCTGGGACATGGATTTGCAGGGCGACGTGCGCTCGCTGGAAAACGTGAAGCCGGATTTCGAGTGGTTCGGCACCGCGCACCACGAGATGGGTCACGTCTTTTACCAGTTGTCCTACGATCAACCGGGAGTTCCGATGGTGCTGCGCACGGGCGCCAGCCCGGCCTTTCACGAAGCGATGGCCGAAACGCTTGCGACGCCGACCATCCAGTTGCCTTACCTGCGGCAGGTCGGCGTTGTGCCGGCGGACATGGAGTTTGACCAAACCCAGTGGCTGCTCAATGCGGCGCTCCAACAGATCGTGTTTATTCCCTGGTCGGCGGGCGTCATGGCGGCGTGGGAGCGTGACTTCTACGAAGGCAACCTCTCGACGAACGAACTTAACCATCGTTGGTGGCAATATGTGGCGAAGTATCAGGGCATCGCGCCACAGGAGCCGCGGGGCGAGCAGTTCTGCGACGCCGCCACCAAGACTCACATCAACGACAACCCGGCCCTCTATTATCAATACGCGATCGCCTTCGCGATCAAGTATCAGCTCCACCGGCACATCGCCACCAAGCTGCTGCACCAGACCCCGCGGAACTGCAATTTCTACGGGAACAAGGAAGTCGGCGCGTTCCTGTACAACCTCATGAAGGCAGGCGCGACCCGCGACTGGCGGGAACTGATACGCGAGGCGACCGGGGAGGAACTCAACGCCAAGGCAATGCTCGAATACTACTCGCCGCTGATCAAGTATTTGCAGGAGGAGAACGCAGGGCGCGAGATCGGATTCCCGGCGGAGCCTTAAGCAGCGATTCGCTGTTCGCAGCCTCTACCCACTCCCACTCGCCAGCGCCGCAGAAAATGGGTCAATTGGTCTTCGGCTGAGATCGCTGCACTCCTCAAATTGTTAGCCGCTGGCGGGTGCGGGGCGAAGACCCCGCTTTTTAGCTGATACCGGTTGGAGGCGGATTTGGTACTGCAGGGGTTGAAAACAGCCTGCCTGCGAGCATCTTCAAATACTTTTGCGCG
>JBAXTC010000887.1:0-2987 GCA_037130375.1 Verrucomicrobiota bacterium
GCAGTCCGCTCGCCGAATTGCAGCAGGTGCTGCCGCACATTTCAGAGAGCCATGTCCAACGCCTCTTGTGTGAACTTCGGGAGGAAGGTCGCGTGTGTCTGCGCGGGCACCGGCGGTGGGCGAAGTGGTTTGCCACCCCGGAATCGGCTAAAGCCCAAAACCACGACTCTAATTCCAAAAGTGGGCCTTAGAAATTGGGCCTTAGAAGTGTAATGCGCTGCACATACATAACTTACATGCCTGACATGAAACGTATTTGGGCCTTAGAAAGAGGTTTAACGGCCTTCCGATCAACTCGCGCCATAGGCGCAAGTTGGCGTAAGTTCGGCTTCGCCGGCCTATGCATTTAATGCACAATACACATCACCACCGTGCATAGGAATGTGCATAATGGCGGTGCCAAACCGAGTAAAACCGGCTTTTCTATGCACAACCAGTCCGGGATAAAGAAACAATGATTTCCAAATCAACCATCACCGCGCTAAGCCAGCTCATCCAAACGGGTGAAGCCGAGGCCGTATCCCTCGCGCCAATCCCCGAAGGGCGGGCGCTCGGCCTTTGGACCGCGTCGCCCTCTGGATCGCGCACCGTGGCCACGCCTGCGCTGGTTGAATTGCTCTCCCGTCTGCCGGATGAACACGAGGGGCTCATCGGTCTGGTCGCGTGCTCGCCTAAACTGCGCACTGCCTGGCAAGCCATCCTCGCCGGCCGCCTCCGCGAAATGGGCCAGCGCCGCGACGCCGAGTCGCTCTGCACCGCCATCACGGAACTGGACCGTGCCGCCGAAGCCGTCCGCCAATTGCTCCCGCAGGCCAAACTCGCCGCTACCGGTTTCGGTGAACTCGAGAACCTGCTCTTCGGCTGCCCCGCTGAGCAAGGCCCGGCCTTTCCCAAGTTGCTCCGCGCCATCGGCCGCACTTCCCCCTACGTGGAAGGTCGCGTCGCGCCTCCCGTCCAGCCGTTGCCGGACGTCAACCCGTTGACGCCCGAAACCAATTGGGTGCCGAACCGTCTCCTGCGCCCGCCTGCCGATCTGGATTCGTTTTTCGATGGTGACACCTCGGTCCTCACCGGCTCGCTTGTCAATTTGTTCGCGCGGGAATCCGATGTCACCGATACGCCCGGCACTATCCGGTTGCGCTGGGTGTTGTATCGCCCGTGGGCCTTGTTGCTGGCGCAGGTGGTGTTCACCCAGGAAGCCTGGGCCGCTGAACAGAATGCCGGCTCACTCGCCTTGGAGCTACCTGAGGATCAGGAAAGCCGTTTTGACGCTCCAGCCCGCGTGAACATTGTCGTCACACGTCCGACTGGAGAGGAAATCGGTTGTGGCTCACTTGGAGGGTTGATCCGGCGAGTGCTGCGCCAGATCGGTGTCACATTGCTGCTGCGCGAGGACCACTTGAAAAACCTCGATGCCCAGCTCGCCGACGTAATCCGCCAATTGCTCCTCCGCCAGATTTTGAAATTCGAAGGCCGCGGCATCAAAGGTCAGCGCTCCTGTTACCGCATCCACGAGGCATTCTCGGTGGACTGTTACCGGATATTCGGCGCCAAATATTTCAACCGCGGTTGCAGCCGCATCACCGCCGCCATCCGCGCCACCGCTGATGATTGGGCTACCGAGTACAACCAGGGGAGCCCCACTACATGAGCGCATCCCAGACCATTCTCATTGGCCGCTGTTCGTTCTGGCCCGAGGCCCGCGATCCGGAGGCGTGGCTTCGCGCTTTGGTGACTCTCGCCCAGGCAGCGGAACAATCCGGCACGCAAACATGGACTAGTCCCCGTCTCCTGGGCAACGCGGTCCTCCGTGGCCATCTCAGCCGCCGCGGTATCCCGGGCTTGTTTGGTTTGGATGACACGGCCGCATCGGCTGTGCTCCTTGGGGTTGGTTTCCTCGAATTAAATGCTGAACGCTCCGCCTGGCAGCTTTCCAACGACGCGCAAAATATTTTGACGTTGTGGCAGACTGTAGATCATCGGCAAGCGATGGAACATCTCGCCCTGTTTCTGCTTTGCCGCAGCGCCTGGCTGAGACTCGCCTCGATCAAATTCCAATCGGGTGTGTGGCAACTGTGCAACTGGGACAAGCTCAAAGCCTCCAACGGCCAACTTCGCGTTGGCAAGAGCCTTCTGCTGGCTAGCGAAGCAGATCCTGCCACTTGGCTCTCCGGGATCGAAGAACCGGTGCTCGGCGCCTGGTGGCCGCAGTTCTCACACGATTCACCCGTCACGGCTCAGGTGCATGCGCCCAAGACGGCCAAGCCAGATGACGGTCTATCGCTCTCGCCGCTCAAGTCACCGCTTTACCTGCTCGACAGCCTCGGCTGGCTCGACCCCAGCGGTCGGTTGCGCTTGCCAGCTTCACTAGCGCAACAACTGTTCTTAAGAAGTTTGACGGGAGCAAAAGCTTCTCGCGCGTCAGTCCTGGATCAGTTGACCACCACCTTTGGTGATCACCGGGGAGTATTCCCGCTCGAACCCGTGATGTTGCGCTTCGCGGAGGCTCTCGGGGTGTTTCCGCACCCGGTCGCCAACGAGTCCGCATTTATCGCCTGGACGGACCGCCTGCTCTCGGAATCTATTCGCGTCGGAGCCATCGAACTATTCTCCGCCGAACCCGGCCAGCCGCGTCACGGTCGCGGTCTGTTTGGCGACGTGCAGCAAAAACTTCTGCGCTGGCGTGTGCATGAGGATTTTGATGAAGTCTGCACCAATGTCGCGTCTTCTTTCAGTCAACCTGTAACGACAACTTCTTTATGAACACAACTCCTGTTCCTACCAAGGCCATGCACCAATGGGCCGCCGGCGGCGTTTCCGGGTATCCAGTCAAGCATCCGCTCATCGGCCAGGGCGATTTCTTTAACAAATTCCAGCACTTCCTACGGCTGACCACTTCGGAGGAATTCGTGCAGGTGTTCGCTGCTATCGCCTCGTGGGGCGTCGGCAAATCGAGTCTCGGCTTTCAAGTCATCAGCCAGATCAAC
>JBAXTC010000888.1:0-2978 GCA_037130375.1 Verrucomicrobiota bacterium
AGACTCCGTGGACCGGCAGGGGGGAGACCTGCCCCACGCCCCTTCAAGATGAATTGCTGCTGGGTTTTGGAGGAGATTCCACGCTTGTAAGCCAACTGTGTTTCTGGTCTGATTGCGTCATGCAAGCAAGACCTGCTTTTCATCTGGGGTCCGGGTAGCAGAAAGAAGCCAGCGGCTTGGTGAAATCCAGCGGCCTCTCCAGATGCAAGCCACTCGCCGCGATAGCGCCATAGAGCGCCTTGCCGTCTCAGCTTGAACTTTAGCCGGAGCAGCGGTAGTATGGAATGAACCCAGTATTGAAGTTGCGAATTTAAACCCGAAAAACAATGGCAAAGACGATTGCGAGAAAGGCAAGGAAACCGCTGAGCCCGAAACCAGCGGCGAAGCAGGTGAACAAAGCGTATCCGGTCGAGCAAGAAGACCTCGACGATCAACAGCAGCGGCTCAAGAAAGCGGCGGCAGCGGGGGCGGACGTTTTCAAAAGGCGAGCACCAATCGCGCCTGTTGAACAACCTCCCGCCCCGATAGCGGCGCCAGCGGTGCCACTCGCCCCGCTCGCTGTTTTGTGGCCAGACCCCGTCCCGTCCAAAGGAGAGGCGGGGCCAGCAGCGCCCAAGACCCTCAGCGTCAGTTTTGCGCTGCATAAACCGGACGCCAAACAGGTATCACTGTGCGGCGAGTTTAATGGCTGGTCGCCCAGCGCAACACCCATGAAGCGGCATGATGACGGGCATTGGAAAACGACCGTCGCTCTAGCGCCGGGGCGGTACCAGTACAAGCTCATTGTCGATGGGGAGTGGATAGCTGACCCGGCTGCCGAGAAAACCGTGTCCAACGAGCACGGGTCTCTCAACTCGGTGATTGAGGTCCGGGCCTGATTCGCGCCTGGCGGCGGCGGACGGCGAGCCGAAAGGCTCGGTGACGATGCGGGGCAACTGGCCGCTGAAATCCGGTCGGGCATGGACCGGTCAGGAGGGATTCTGCCTGCCAATCTGGCCGCGGGTGACTCCGAGTTGGTTGAGCAACTTCAACTCGCGCCACAGTTGCGCACCGGTGATTTCACCTCGGAGCAACTGGCGATACTTCCCAATCGTTTGTTCCACTTGCACGGGCGTTTCGTTAAGGAATTCGATTCGGAAATGGCGCACGCCCAGGGAAAGCATTCGCGAAACATAATCCGCGCCGGTCTGCGCCAACGCGTTGAAGACGGTGTTGCGGCATCCGACATCCGCCTTGACCGGGTGCTCCACGCCCACGCGGTCGCGCAGTTTCAAATCGTGGCTATCGCACGGGCGGCCGCAGTTCGTGTAGTCCGTGCCGGTGGAGAGAAAGGCGCAGAAGACGCAATACTCCATGTGGAACATCGGAATATGCTGGTGAATGGTGACTTCGAACCATTCGGGCGGCGCAGCTTGCAGCAGCGCTTCGAGTTGCAGGAAATTCAGATCGTATGAGGCAGTAACACGTTCCAGTCCGAATTTGCTTTTGAAATAATCTGCTGTCAGCCGGTTGGCGATGTTGAACGAGTAGTCGCCGATGCAGCGGTCATTTGCGAAAAAGTTCAGGTGATCGTAATTGCGAACCAGGTAGCCATCGGCCCCGCAGGAACGGACCTGTTTGAGGGTCCATTCCTCGCCCGTTTTATAGACTCGCGGAGGGGCGACGAAAATCTCCAACTTCTCATTGCCGGTTTCCAATTGACGGCGGCGCGCCAACGCAACAGCGTCGGGGTATTTCTTCGGGTCCTCAAACTCACAGTAAACGGTATCGACACCACAACGGAGGGCGGCTTCGATCTGCGAGAGAGAGCGCGCAAGCACGATCAAGCGGGGAGCATCGCGCGTCGAAGGGCAAGGGTTGAGGGTCGAGGATCGAGTGCCGGGCGGCGTTTGGAGTGTGGCGTGAAGATCCCAGCGCCTGGGTTCGCTGCGCAAGGCTGTCAACTCCCGGACGACATCGCGGCGCAGGCGATTCAGTTCGCTGACGGGAAGCAACACCTCGCCTTCGAGAAGATTCTTCAGCTCGCCGAGTTTGAACGGAGTGCCCCCGAGCCGTCCCAGTTGATCGCGCAACCGCTGGGTGGTGAGCGGCTGTTTCTCGGCGATCACCATCGGCATTGCTGAATCGAATCGGGCCACCGGACCAAGTTCGTCGCGAGCGATCAGGGTGAACAGCTTGCCTGCCCGCCCATGCGCCTCCATGCAGATCGGGCGCTGGAATTTCGGCGACTCGCCTTCAAAACTCTGACGCAGGCGACGTTCCAGTTCCGGATCACTGGTCTTCCAGAGTCGATCGCCAATGTGAACACGACTGAAATTGATGTCACCATAACCGAAGGCGAGCAGGACGGCCGGGGCGACCGCGGCCTCGCTGGCTTCTTTGGCGCGAGCGGGTTCCTTCGGAACCTGGCGGGACGGCCGCGCGGCCTTGATTTCATAGACCCTTCCGCCTTCTTCGTCCTGTTCGGGGTGGCCGGCGTCGAAGACTATGCCATCTCCCGGCTTCAGCGGCGCTTGCAGAGCAACGGTGACCCATTCGTCATCCACGCCGGATACTTGGCCAAGGTACACGCCGCGTTTCTTGCCGAAGCGGCCATGAACAAGTTGCTGATTGTTGGTGCCGCGAAACCAGCCTGTGTAAAGACCGCGTGAGAAAGCCATCTCCATTTCGTATTGGGAGCGGCGAGGGGCTGGAGGAGAGGGGTGGGCAATAGAAGTGCCGCAGTCGTCAGGTTGGGCTTCCGACGTCCGGCTCTCGATCAATTCATTCAGCGCGTGGCGATAAATGCGTGTGATATTGGCGACGTATTCGGGCGATTTAAGCCGACCCTCTATTTTCAGAGATGCGACGCCCGCGCGCACCAAGTCCGGCAGGACTTCCAATCCGGCGAGGTCCTGCGGGCTGAGGAGATACTGACGATCTCCGAGCGGGACCGGTTTGCCGTCGGCAATCAAGTCGTAAGGCATGCGGCAGGCCTG
>JBAXTC010000889.1:0-2973 GCA_037130375.1 Verrucomicrobiota bacterium
TGACGGCCCCACCACTGAAGGGCTGTGGGATGCAAAATGCCATTCATGCCGCTCCCAAAGGAGCTTGGCCGAGCATCCGGGATGGGCGTTACTATAAACATGGCGCTCCCAACGAAGCTGGGAACATCTTCGTCGCTGAAGATACGTATAAGGTGCAGGCAGCGGCGGACTCCAAAACCTGGCGGAACTGCGGACGCGCGTGATGGTCTCGACTCCCCAGCAATCAGGAAGCAGCCGACCCAGTTAAGGCCTGTGCAGGCGGTAGAATTGAGAGCCGATGGCGGCGTTGTTGGTCACGAGGAAACGGCTGTTGACCACGACAGGGACGTTGGTCACCGGCGGCCAATTGGTTGCCCCGGTGACAAGTTGGTTTGTCCGTTCCAACCCGAAGCCCACGGCTGCCGTCGTCCAATCGAGCTGAACGTTATTGGCACCCAGTGGGGTGATGTTTAGCACGGGTCGGCAATCACCACCCGACACGGTGAGTTTATAGGGAGCAGCAGCCACATCGCTGGCGATAATGTTGACCACAAAGGTCGCATTCGAGGCGACATTGAACGAAAAGGACTGGATTGGGTTTCCCGTATCCAGCACTTTACCGCCGTCGGCCAAATAATTGATGCACTTATCGGCGTTTGACGGGTTGTAGCTACCCGAGTAAACCGTGGCGAGCATTGCCACGGTTGGCGAGTGGTTTTCCATCGCGACAGTCACACAGGCGTCCGAGGGACCATTTCGGAACGTGTAGTTATCTGTGCTGTTGATGACGGAGTCGTGTTTCTACCCTTGCCACTGGCGGGGACATCCGCATAAGCCGAGGAAGGCTGCGTCACCGCCACATTAGGCGTGGTGCTGGACAGCGTGGCGGAAATACCCGTCATGGGGGAGCCGGTTTGGTTGCTAACTATGAGGCTCAGGTAGTTGCATTCGTCTGGAACAATCGTGCCGCTACCGTTGCCGCGGGTTACGGAGGAACCGGCCACAGCTCCCGGAACGGCCGTTAACATGAGCACGACGTCGTTGCCGGAGCCACCCACATAGCTGATGGAGAACCCAAATCCATTTTGCAGCCAGGTTGAGCCTTCCGGATGTCCGAGGAATATCCCCGTGACAGGCTCAATGCCAACGTTCTCGATGATGCTGAACTTCTGGCCCACGGCAAACGGAGTGGAAAACCTCAGGTTGATCGCCAGGGCGGCGTTGGCGAGGCTGTTGGAGCCACGGACGATGAGCTGATCGTAGTCGGTGCCTGGATTGGGACCGGCAAGTTCCACGGTGAAGTTGCCTGAAGCGCTGAAGGTCACATTGCTGCTGGTGAGGATGCCGGGACTGCCGCCAGGAGAAACACTGCCACGGGCCTCGATAGGGCCGACCGTGCCCGAACCGCCGAGGGTGGCGTGGTTGCCAACATAGACCGGACTCTGTGGTTGAGAGCCGTTGATGTTCACCGTGCTCGGAAAGTCGTCATACAGGTAGATTTGGCCGGTGTAAGTGTTGTTACCGTTCAGAGTGCATGTGATGTTTCCTGCCAGCATAAAACTGCCCGATCCCGAAATCACGCCGTTATACGTGTGGGAGCCGCTGCCAAACGAATTGATGAAGTTGGCACCCAGGTTGACGCTGCCGCTTCCGTCCAAACTTCCGATGCCGTCTCCGCCTCCGCTCAAATCCAGCGATCCCGAAGCGCCGATGGTCACGGCCGAAGAGTTGCTGATCTGGGAGGACCGCAGATTGCGAACCTTACCGTTAATCACGAGGTCATGCGGGATGGCAGAATCACCCGAGGAGACGTTCAGTTCCAGCGTGCCGGAGCTGACGGTAGTCGTGCCCGAGTAGGTATTGGCCGTCCCGCCGGAGAGCTCGATTGAAGCAGGACCAGAGCGCCGGGTGTAGCACCACTGACAATGCTGAATCCGCTGCCATTGTCAGAGATGCTGGCGGGGATTGAGAGGGCGTAACTGACCGACCCGTTATCGACAGTGATGGTATTCCCATTCATCTGGATATGTCCGCTGATGACGGGTTGTTTGCTTGCCGAGGCCATCACATTGATGTTGCCAAAGCTGACTGCAAGCAATCCGCTGCCGGTGGAGATATCGCCGCCGCTTATCGTGAATGGGCCGGCATCATCGCTGTGACTGCCGAGATCAAGCAAACCTGAGCTGTTAATGGTGTTGGGTATTCCGCCATTGATCTGGTTGCCGTTGCAGTGTCCCCATTGCCGGGTGTATGAATATTGTCCCAATTCGCAGCTACGTTCCAATTGCCGCTGCTGGCAGACCCCCCTGACCAGGTTAAAAACTCCGCCGCAGGGCCTTGGACGGCCAGCAGCAACCCCGCGCACATCAACCAAAACCAAGCGCGACGGCAGTCAGGGGCGGGGTGGGTGTTGCGGGCGGCTTGACGGCCAATCAATTCATTTTCCAACATAAGTTCCATTTCGCGCATTGAGTTGTTTGTCTAAAGGTGTGCAGTCTTTTTACACATTCCTGGAAATCAAGCAAGGAGATACTCTCGGCAGAAACAACAAACAATAATCCCGCCCTTCTTTCTCTGTGCTGTGCGTGACTCCCCGAATCCCCAGCAATTCTGCCCATGAACCTGATCGGTTCATGGGCGCAATGCGCGTACAAAATTCGGGGAAGTCTCATTATGAAGCAGGACAGGGATGCCGGGTGAGGGCACCCGACATTTTGACGCGCTGAGGGTGTCCCTACGGCCCCGTCGCTATGAACATGCCGCTCCTGGCCACCGAATTTCCATCCCTGCCTATCCTCGGCTTTCATGCCTTGACACCCGACCGCAGCCCGAGCCTGGGGCTTGTACGTGTGCTTGAGCGTGCGATAAAGGAAGCCAAGGCAGACTTGCGCCCGTCGGATTGGGAGTGAACCCCGCAAACGAGTAGTGCGCAAAGGGACTTCAAGGTTCCCCATAAAAGAAAAGCTGAAAAGCTGAAAAGCTGAAAAGCTGAAA
>JBAXTC010000089.1:0-16089 GCA_037130375.1 Verrucomicrobiota bacterium
TCCCGTTGGGATTGACGGAATCTCCAAACTTCAGCCTCTGACCGCGCACGGAGTCTCCGACTCCGTGGACCGGCAGGTCGGAGACCTGCCCCACGCCGCGTCAAAATGAGGTTGGCGCTCACCGGCGGACAAGTCGGCCAAGCCAACTCTCTGTTATCTCCGTTATCTCCTGTTCAAATCCGAGTCAACAATTCCGCACGGAGTCGGGAGGCGGCGGCGGGGGTGGGGGTGGGTGATAAGCTCCGATTTGTTGAAAGATTAGGGTTGTCAACAAAGGCTGCTTTTGTTTGACTGGCACCGACGCCGCGATTCACTCGTGACCGGAGCCGGCGGTTATGGTCGGCGCCGGCAGTGAACTCCGCTCAAGGCCAGGTGTGGGCACGGTAGAATCGGCGGCTGTTGGTGCCCGTGGAGATGTCAACGACGGGGATTTCGTCGCCGGCAGACTGGTTGGTCGCAAAGTTCGTCCATCTAAAAAGGTCCGGTGAGAACTCGGTCACATAAAGCCGGTTCGATTCGCCCGTGAGGAAGAGCTGGAAGCCGTTCAACTGAATGCTCGCGGCAGATTGCGGAATGGCGCGCAGGCGAAAGACACCCTGTTCCACCGCGCCGATGTCAACGATCGCCGGGCCATAGCCGCGACTGTTCACGATTCGCGGGTAGCCGCGCTGGTCGGTTGCCGGCAGGCCGGCATTATCACCCGCATCGATGGCCGGGCTGTGGTCGAGCAAGGCATGGGTTAAGGTTGGCCCGCCATTGTTCGCCAGCGGGCCGAGGTCGGGATCGGCACTGGTGACAATCCCGCCATCGAACCCTTGGTTGAGCTGGATAAGGTTGTTGTTGCCGGTATTGGTGGTGCTGGCGCTGTTGATCGCGACGGCGACATAATCCGATGCCCAGTTCGTTGTTCCGGCCACAATGGTGTTGCGCATCGACACCACGCCCGAGAGGTTGGTTCCGTCGCCCAGGTTATAAATGCCGCCGCCGCCTTGATCGGCGCGGTTTTTGGCGATTGTTGCGTTGAGGAGAGTGACGGTTCCGGAGCGATTGAAGACGGCGCCGCCCAGGCCCGCACCCGCGGCTTCGGAATGAATGCTGGTGCCGCCGGCCCCCCCCCCACCGCCGCGTTGCCTGAAAGAGTGCTGTTGGTGACGGCAAGCGTGCCGCCAAGGTTGAAGACGGCGCCGCCCAGCCCTCCCCCGCCTCCGCCTCCGCCGCCCAGGTTGCCACTGCCATCGGCCTGGCCGCCATTGCCGCCGGCAAACCCGCCGCTGCCAATTGCGCCATCCGGGGTCCCTCCGCCGCCACCGCCGCCTCCGCCGCCAAAGCCGGCCGCTCCTCCGAACCCGCCCGCCCCGCCACCATAGCCAACCGTGTTATATGCTCCACCGCCTCCACCGCCTCCGCCAAGACCGCCCAAGCCACCCGGTCCGCTCCCGGAACCGCTGGTGGGGCTGCTGCCGCCTCCGCCGCCGCTGCCGCCGCGTTGGAACCCGGAGCCGCCGATGGAACCGAGCGCGAGTCCGTTGGTCACGGTGATACTCTTCAAGCTCAGGCTGCCGAGCGAACTGACATAGAAGATGCGCATGGGGGGCGCGGTGTTTGAGCGGGTGATAACCAGGTTGTTGGTGCCGCCCGGGCCGAGGAGGGTTACCTGCTTGTCCACGCCGATCGCGGAGGGTCCGCAGGTGGCATCGCCGATGGTTGAAAGATTGATGACGGCGGTGCCGTTGGAGAAAAGCGCGCTGCTGAAGTTGATCACGCCGGGCGGGGTGACATCCGCAATGGCCTGGCGCAGCGAGCCGACTCCGCTGTCGTTGGCGTTCATCACCGTAACCAGGCTGACCGATGGGAGCAGCCGCACTTTCCTGACGGTGGCGGGCGAAAGGCCGGTTTTTACCAGGGTGGGCGGGCCGCCGGCCAGGCTGATGCTCCAGAGAGAATTACTCCCCGCATCGGAAAAATAAATCTTCGAGTTCAGCAGATCCAGATCGAGCGAGGTGCAGCGTTTCACTCCGTTGGAAGCGATGAGCAGCGTGGTCAAGCCGGTCCCGTCGTATGCCATCCGCTGGATGCTGTTGGCGTTCTGAAGCGTGCTGCTGGTGGTGAAATAGACAAGCTGGTTGGTGACATTCAGAGCCAAGTCCAACGGGGTGCCCGCCAGGCCGGATTTCACCAGCGTCAAACCCGAACCCGAGAGGTTGACGCTCCAGATGGCATTGTTGCCCGCGTCCGAAAAGAATATCCTGGAGTTGAGCGTATCGACCGCCAGGGCGGTGCAGCGCCGGGGCCCGTTGCCGGGCGCCGGCCCGGTGGCGGTGAACAAGACCGTGTTATTGCCGCCGGAGTAATCGACCCGCTGGAGCGTATTGCCGGCCTGGGCCGAACTGCTGGAGCTGTAATAGATTTTCTGGCTGAAGACATCCAGGCCGATGCCGAGGGGCGCATTGGTGAGGTGGTTCCTGACCAGGGCCAGGCCGCTGCCGTCCATGTTCACACTCCAGAGCGCGTTGCTGCCGGCGTCGAGCAGGAACATCTTGCCGTTCCAAAAGTCCAATGCGACCGCCGTGCAACGGCCTACGCCGTTGGTCACTCCCCCCGGAGCCGTAAAGAGCAGGGTGTTACCGGTGCCGTTCGAATTGATGCGCTGGACGGTGTTGCTGGTTTGCGACGAACTGCTGGTGCCATAGAACAAGGAAGACTGGGCGTTCGCCAGCGGGGCAGCCGCCAGGCACGCCAGGGCGATTGCCAAAGCGAGCAACGGACGGTCTTTTGATGCCATAGGGTTGTCAGGTCTGCATCGCGCATGTCCCGGGACCGCGCGTCAATCCATCAAGACTGCGTCGGGAAGATCCCGGTTAGCGCGATGATGAAATTCACGCAAAGATAGGGCTGGATGATGGGAAGAGGCTGGTTTCCGCCGGCGTTGCCGATCATGGCGGAATTCATGGTGCTGTCGGCAGCCGCTGTCGTGTAATTGACGGAAGTCCCGGTCGATTCCACCGCGAGCAACCCACCGCCGGGGGGGGCCTGGTTGCCGCCGGCTGAATTGCAGTTCACCAGGTGGCTGTGGGTGGGCATCTGGTTGCTCTGCATGGTGACATTCTCCATTCCGGCGGACTGTCCTAGCGCGTAGAACGAGATTCCGGGGCTTTGCCCCTGATGCAGCGGCACTCGGCCCTGGAGATTCGGGAGGGCGAAAGTACTTTGTCCGTCGCCGCCATAAATGGTGCCCAGCAGCGCAAAGAGCGCGTTATTCTGCGAGATGAGCATTATCTGGCCGTCGCAGAGCGCCCAGCCAGACGGCGGGAAATTAAAGCCTACCATTCTGATTTCACCAATAAAGTTCGTTGACATATCTTATCCTTCTTTTTGATTTGAATTGAGGTTGAACGCGGACTTCCGCGCGGGCATCCCGCTCCGGAGGGCTTGGATGAGTCTCGCAATCTGGCCCTGCTTCCGGGGGCGGTTAAACACCGCCTGGTAGTTGATTTGATCCGTATTGCCACTGAAAATTGGCAGCACCACCAGTTCAAAACTGCCAAGTTGGTCATGCTCGAACTTCAACGGTTTCCCATCGAGGCACTCGTCTCGCCGCCCGCAGAAGAACAAGGAAAAGCGCTCGTTATCCGCATCCGGCGCCGGCTGGCTCCCGTGTTGGGGCCGTTTGGGGTCCAGGGTGGCTCGCATCAGCTCCAGTTCCACCGCCCGGCCCCGCCCGGCGTGAACGCGGAACCGGGTGCGAACCTGCCCCGCCAAATCCGAGAACGTCAGTTCATCGAGGGACGACGCGCGCCGCCCGGAGTCGAATGACCGTCCAAGGGCGCGCACCGGGCTCGCCAGCACCACCGCCGCGGCCGTGGAAAACCCGGCCAGGAATGCGCGTCGCGAACTCATGAGGCGAGCGAAACCCAAGCGCCTCGCCTGGCATGAAACTCGGTTAACAGATTCATCTGGGAATGTTATGGCCGGATTTTGGAGGATGTCCACAACTTGGTTGAAAATATTTGGAGTGGCCGCCGGATGGGGTGCCGCCGAAACCATGCTTGCTCCGCCCACCACCCGCGCCCGCCCAGGCCCCAAATGCGACACCCCACCCTGGCCCAGCGGCCGGCACCCCGCCGTGCCCACCCCGCCTCCACTTTTTCTCACTTCTGCTCAATTCTGCGGTTGACACCCGCAAGCCGGTTCGCTAGAAACGAGGAAAATCAGTGAAAAATCAGCGTGACCATGAAAAAGCAATTCTCCTTCACCCGCGCAGCGCTTAGTGCGAGCGGGTGCGCAAAAAGCAAATTCCTGTCACTCACTTTTAGAAACATGCGCCCAGTTCCACTCCGGGGGAGTCCCCCCGGATTCGACCCCCGTGCAATTCCACAATCCGTTTGGCGAGCGACAGGCCAATCACTACTTCTTTGCGGCGTCGCAGTCTGGCTAGGTATAGGCCAAGGGCCATGGGCTGACGCACAGGCGCAACTGACCGCATCGATCCGTGGAACCGTTGCCGAAGGCTATTGTTGGATCGGAGTCTCGACCCTGCCGGCATGGACCTACCAGTTGGAGTTTTCCACGAACCTGAATGCGTGGAACACTCTGGTCGCGAACATCCCCGGCACCGGCGGTGAGTATCAAGTCCTGGATCCCGATCCCATCGCCGGCCGCGTAATGCGATTCTACCGCGCCGTGCAATTTTATGGGACCACCCCGGGAGAGCCAGCCGGCAATCCTGAACCTGGAGCATGGGCTTGGGTTTCCCCCGGCGGTTTCAGCATGGGCAGTGGGTCGAATTCAGCCGGCGGCGAGTCGGACGAGAAGCCGGCGACGGCAGTCACTCTTACCAAAGGGATGTGGATGAGCCGGCATGAAGTGACACAACAGGAGTACCTGGCGCTGGTGGGGAACAACCCCGCGTGGTTTCTGGGGGACACCAACCGACCGGTGGAGAACGTGAGTTGGCACGAGGCGACAAATTACTGCGCCCTGTTGAGCGCCCGGGAGCAGGCGGCGGGACGCCTGCCGGCAGGTTATGTTTACCGTCTGCCGACAGAGGCCGAATGGGAATATGCCTGTCGCGCGGGCAGCACTGCGGCTTACTGCTTCGGCGACGACCCAACCGGCTCGGAATTGGGATTTTATGCGTGGTATTGGGATAATAGCGGTTCCACCAACGCTCCATCTGGCTTCGCTTACTACATTGATGGGGCGTATTACGTCACCCACCCGGTGGGCACCCGGCAGATGAATCGCTGGGGTCTCAGCGACATGCACGGCAGTGTTTGGGAATGGTGCCACGACTGGTATGGCACTTACCCGGGGGGAAGCGTCACCGATCCCCAAGGGGCCACCAATGGTATCGCCCGGGTCATCCGGGGTGGGAATTGGAACGGCGGCACCGCTTTATGCCGGTCCGCCAATCGCAGTGCAGGTTTTCCCGAGAGTGCCAGCAGCGGCATTGGATTCCGCGCAGTCTTGGCACCCTGACCCGGTCCATTTGGAACTCTGTCATTTATATGAAAAGTATTATCGTGCCTGTTCTGTTAGGGTTCTCACTGAATCTGACTGGCCCTGCAAGCCTTACCGCCGATGAAGTTATCCCACCTCCCCCGCCCACGTTCCAAGGGAAGATTGAGATGCGGGCCACGGACTCGACGCCGTGGTGGCCACCGCAAGCTGCCGCTCCGTCCAACGCCCCGAATGTGCTGTTGATTTTACTGGATGACGCCGGTTTTGGCGCTACCAGTACGTTCGGCGGACCCGTACCAACGCCAAACTTCGATCGTCTGGCCAGACGGGGACTGCGCTATACTCAGTTTCACACCACGGCTTTGTGTTCGCCAACCCGCGCCGCACTGATTACCGGGCGTAACCACCATACGGCCCACACCGGTAGCATCACGGAGATGGCCACGGGGTATCCTGGCTACGACACTCTGATGGGCAAGGATACGGCTACCATCGGCGAGATACTGCGCTTGCGCGGATTCAATACGGCCTGGTTTGGCAAGAACCATAATGTGCCCGATTGGCAGACCAGCCAAGCCGGTCCCTTCGATCTCTGGCCCACTACCCTGGGCTTCGAGCATTTCTATGGCTTCATCGGTGGGGATACCAGCCAATGGACGCCCGCAGTTTACGAAGGGACGTCCCCGATCGAGCCTTATATCGGCAATACCAACTACATCTTCAACACGGACCTGGCGGACAAGGCGATCGACTGGATCCAGCAGCAAAAGGCTCTCGCGCCGGCCAAGCCCTTCCTGGTCTATTATGCCCCAGGAGCCACACATGCCCCTCACCACGCGCCGCCATCTTGGATCAACATGTTCACCAACCAGTTCACCGAAGGTTGGGACAAGCGGCGGGGAATCACACTGTCGAATCAAATCGCTATGGGCATTGCGCCTTCGAATACTGTGCTTACACCCCGTCCGTCGCAGATTTACGGGTGGGATTCGGACCACTACACCGATGATGACCGGAGTCTTATGGCCTACATGATGCAAGTGTATGCCGGCTATATGGCCCATACCGATTGCGAGGTTGGCCGCGTACTGGAGGCCATCCAGCAAATGGGCCAGCAGGACAATACGCTGGTCATCCTCAGTATCGGCGACAACGGGGCAAGTGCGGAAGGTACTAAGTACGGCACGTATAACGAATCCCTAAGCATGAATTACGTCGATCCTCCGAACATGCTGCAAATCAATGAACAACACCGCCGCGATCTGGGGACTGCGCGCGCCTACAATCATTACCCCATCGGTTGGTGCTGGGCGATGGACTCGCCCTTCCAATGGACCAAGCAGGTTGCCTCCCATTACGGCGGCACCCGGAATCCCTTGATCATTTCCTGGCCCAACCGCATCAAGGACGTTAACCGCATCCGCACCCAGTGGCACCACACCATTGATATTGTGCCCACGATCCTTGATTGCCTCGGCATCCCCCAACCGACCGTCGTCAACGGGGTGACACAGAAGCCCATGGAAGGCGTGAGTATGGTTTACACGTTCGACAACGCCTCAGTCCCCAGTCGGCGGCAGACCCAGTACTTCGAGATGTTCGGCAATCGCGCTATTTACGACAAAGGGTGGGTAGCCTGCACGACTCCCGCTACCTTGCCTTGGGACATCAACGTGACCCCGGTGGATATCATTGATGGCTATACCTGGGAGTTGTATCATGTGGAAAATGACTTCTCGCAAGGCAACAACCTCGCGGCAACGCAACCGGGGAAGTTGAAGGAACTGCAAACCCTCTTCTATTCGGAAGCGGGCAAGTACAACGTGTTTCCCTTGGATAACCGGAAGTCAGAACGTATGGATGTCTCGACGCGGCCCAGCCTGACCTACGGCCGCACGACCTTCACTTACAATTCGCCGGTGAAACGGATTACCGAAGGAGCGGCGCCCGACCTGAAGAACCGCTCTTTCACCATCACCGCCGACGTCAACGTCACCAACGCGGTTCCCAATGGTGTGCTGGCTACCCAGGGCGGTCGTTTTTGTGGTTGGGGGTTATATGTGAAGGACGGAAAACTCACCTACTGCTATAACTACGTCGGCCTGACCAACACGGTGTTGGGGGCCACTGACTCCCTGACGCAGGGTACCAACCATATCGTTTTGGATTTCGTTTACGACGGTGGTGGAGTCGGCATGGGTGGCTGGGCGACCCTCCAAATCAATGGCAGTCAAGCCGGTAAGGTGCATGTGCCGGCGACGGCCGGTTACCGCATTTCCTTCGACGAAACCTTCGATGTCGGCCAGGACACTGGCACGCCGGTGAATGACGATTACCAGGTTCCATCCGTTTTCACGGACCAGCTCAACCAACTCACGATTACCCTGCAGCCAGTGCCACCCGGAGCACAGTCTGAAGTCAGGCGAGCCGCCTTACGGGGCCGCATTGACAAGGGCCTGCAGGACTGATTCTGGCACAGTGGATCCAATTAGAGGAAGTCTTTTGACACCGAGACAAACTGGAAACCAGCGGCGGCTGACTCCGGTCGTTGATCCCATGGTTCACCTATGCTAGCGAAGCGATTGCTGCTCCCGGTGTAATGCGCCACTCAGGAGGAATCGCGGGAGGGACTTTCGATTATTCGCCCGGGGCGCAATCGCCGATGCCGGAGTCGGCAAGGGCTGGCCGCCTTCCTTGCTGAGATGACTTCCACCACCACCGGCTTGTGCGTCTTCGCCTGCGTGTTCGGCGCGGCCGCCTTGGCCATGCTCGTCCGCAACGCTCTCCCGCAACACCACCTGAGTGCGGATACGAAGGATTTGGTCAAGCTCAGCATGGGCCTGGTGGCCACCATGGCAGCGCTGGTGCTGGGCCTGCTGGTAGCTTCCGCCAAAGGCTCGTACGACACCCAGAAGGACGAGATGGTTCGGATGGCGGGGAAGGTCGCCTTTCTTGACCGGATGCTGGCCCATTACGGGCCGGAGGCGGCGGAAGCCCGTGCCGGTCTCCACCGCGCACTCGAAGTGGCCATGACGCGAATCTGGCCTGAGAGCAAGCTCCCGGCGGAACAGTTGGGCCCGACTGCTGCCGACGGCGAAGCGGTCTTCGACCTGCTCCATAATCTTGCGCCGCAGACCGAAGCCCAGCGCTCGCGAAAAGAGCAGGCCCTGGCGCTGGCGGCCGATGTCGGCCAGATGCGCTGGCTGCTTTTCGAGCAGGCTGGCAGCTCGATTTCCACCCCCCTGTTAGTCACCGTAGTGCTTTGGCTCGCACTCATCTTCTTCAGTTTCGGGCTGTTCGCGCCCTCAAACAGCACCGCGGTGGCCACGCTACTGGTGGCCGCACTGTCGGTGTCCGGTGCGATCTTCCTGATCCTGGAATTGGACCAGCCGTTCAGCGGACTGATCCGCATATCCAGCCAGCCGATGCTCAACGCGCTAGGCCAGCTCGGCCGCTAGCTGAAAGGCAAGGTGAAAGGAGACAGCAATTAACGGACAATAATAAGCGCCGGCAGATGACCATGCCGCCCCTGACGGGGCTTGAGAATCCACCTCGCGCCTGCGCTATAAACATGCCGCCCCTAACGGGGCTAACGACGCTGTCTGGTGTCGCATGTGCCTGCAATCGCCCCGCTGCCGCACCCGCCGTAGCCGTCGGCGGCTACAAGTCTGCTGGTTCTTGAATCCGCCGCCTCACAGCTCGCGCCTTCAATCCGCCCTTTGCGTCTCTTCCGCTTTCACCCCTTCGATGATCAGCGGGCCAACTGTCCCTTCAAACTTGCCGTGGACAAGGTCACACAGCGGAAAGGTGGCGGATTACAAACCGACTCCGGGTTTATCACTGCAAACGCCGTGATGAACCGGTTCTAGTGCTTTTCCATGCTTTTCGCCCAATCATCGAGGCTGCTGCCTTCGCTGATGTTGCTGATACCGGCCTTGCGGGCGACTTCCAGGAAGCGCTTCAGCAGATCGGTGCGTTTTTGGCCGGTCACGCGGTTGGTCACCAGCTCGACATACCAGATCGGCAGCGTTGCGATCGCCACCCGTAAACGAACGTCATCGTTTTCCGCCAACTGCTCTGCGTCGGCAAACAGGCTCTTCGCGCCGGCCAGGAATTCGTCATTGAGATAAGCGGCTTTCGACGAATCAAAAATGTGGGCGTGGGGCTTTCCGCCGCGCACCTGGCGCTCGAGCAGTTCCAGGTAAGCCTGGATCATCGGCGCTGCTTTGCCGAAATACGCGTTGCAGAATTCGTTGATGTGCTTTTGCACATCGGTGTCCGGATTCCAAAGCAACTTCGCGAGAACGTAGGCGCGCAAAGGACCCATTTCACCGTTGCCGCCCGAGGAGTAATTGCCTTGCTCGAACAGGCCCTTTACGCCGTGCTGGACGAAAAAGCGGACGTTGGGCTGCAAGGAATCAAAATTCGGAAACGGCTGTTCATAATGGGCAAAGTTCGGGGTGTAATCCCAAATGTACAGCAGGGGCGCGATGGGCTGCCAGGCGATGATGTCGTCGCGGAATCGGCGGTTTTCGCTGGTGGAGCAGGTCGCCAACGGATGGGCGAAGCAGCATTCGATGGAGCAGAGGCGCACAATGACGTTCGCACGGGGCCGCAGTGTCTTGGGCGGCTTGCGCGTGTATTGGTACGCCAGCGTGTCGATGCGGATGGTCGGGTAATCGTGCTCGATGTCCTGCGCGATGGCATTGACGAAGCGGAGCAGCGAGGCGGCAGGGCTGCCCTCGGCGTCATCGAGCGCCTTGCACTGGTCACATTGGCACCACTTTTCGACATCGTTCTGGGAGACGCTGATGATGGTGGCTTCGGGGTGTTCTTTGATCCACTGCCTGACCCGCGCGATGGCCAGCTTCAGAACGTCCGGGTTCGAGAGGCAACGCTGGACGTAGCCGCTCGCGCGTTCTCCCTTGATGAGCGGGAAGTATTCCGGATGGTCCTTGTACAGTTCTTGCGGGATGAGGCTGTCGAAACTGTGGACGAAGGGGAAATAGACCGCAAGCCGGCCGCCGTGTTTCTCGGTGAGCTTGTAATGGTTGCCGTTAAGCCGGTGCCGGGCGGCAAAATCAGCATCGCGCATCACCTCGGTCCAAAACACTTCACGGCTCTCCAGCGCAGGCACCTGGGTTTCGTTGAGCGGCGGCAGAGATACGCGATTGGTCCGCGGCACGAATTCCAACTCGGGGGTGAACCACCGGACGCCCAGCTTCTCCTCCAGCAGCGCGTAAACGCCGTAAAGGGTGCCGCGGGGCTTGGTGCCGGCGATGATCAGACGGTTGCGATAGGTGCGAAGGATGAAACCGTCGGTTCCCAGTTTCCCAACATCAATTGCCTGGCCCAGCTTCGCCAGATGCGCATTGTCGCCGAGCAGAATCTCGCGCGAGCCATCTCGCTCGGCGTCGGTGATGATGGGCAACCGCGCGCCGCTGATTTTTTCGAGATAGCGTTGAAGTTCCTCGGCGGCGTAGCGCTCAGAGGGAATCGCATTGGTGGCGATGACGATGCGATAAGGGCTCTTGCCTTTTGAGACGAGGGCGAGGTTGGCCTTGGCGTCCAGTCCAGCGGCGAGCAACGTGATGAGAGTCAGTAGTCCAAGCATTTGCATAATGTTGAGATGGGAAGGTTTATTCTGTCAGGGTTGATAGAGATATTTGAGGAACGAGGGCTGCTCCGGCAGAGCGGGATTGATTACAACGACCGGCTCACTCGTTAGCGCTTCCGCCAACGCCGCGGCGTCGCCCGCCCCCTCAGGGTGCCAGGCCAGATCAAATTGAAACTCCATCACGCCCGGCTCATCCCCGAGGTAATTCGTGTACCAGAAGTTGTTGTAGATCATTGACAGCAGGCGTCCGGTGCGCGCGGGCGGATGGTCGAGGTGCGCGAGCGGTTGAGGACGGTCGAAGGTGACTAGCGGGGCGTCTGAACTGACCCAGAGCCAGTGTCCGTCGGGCATCGAGTAATCGGCCCAGCCATCAACCGCGAAATAATCGCGACACGAGCCGGGCAGTTGATCCGTGAACGGCGTGAAGGGCAGACCGCCGCTGCTCATGCGCGGCAGTGTGCCATCGCAAGGCAGGGAAGAGATGACATAGAAAACCTCCGGGGCGAAGGAAGAAAGGCGGTTGAGCCGGAACGTGAGACGGGCGCGCGGCTCGCGTTTCCAGATCTCGAGCTGCCGCGTGGCCCAGGCCAGTCGCGGGTGTTCGAGCGGCTGGATGTAGCGAATGGTGTGCGGTGTTTCCTGCACGGTGGCGTTTCCGCCTGATTTGGCGGGCACTTCCTCCAACTTTTCATTGCGCAGCTTCTCGCGTTTCGCCGTATCGCCAGTGTTCCAGACATCTGCGAGGCCCCAGCGGGGCGCGAAGGAGTTCACTTTCACAGCCACGAAATCGCCAATCCCGGAGGTGAACAGCGGCTGCTTCATGCCGGCCCACGCGGCGGAAACAGGCCATCCGTTTTCGTCAACGACGACCGTTGGTTTGTCCGGCGACGGAGCCGTGTCTTGAACCTCCTCCTTGCTGAGTTCAAATCGCTTGATCGCCGCGGCATCGAGATGTTCCACCCAGAATCGGGCATGGCGATTCGGCGATTGATCGGGGAAAACGGCAGAGACATCCTCGCGGCTGAATTCCTTTGGGCTTTGCGGACGGCCCCACGGCTGGACACCGGGATAGAACTCAAGCCGGGAGCGCACGCCTGTCGCCGGGTCGGTCACCGAACGGTAGTCCTCGCGCAGGCAGGTGCTAATCATCGTCACCCAACCGCTGAACACGCCGCGGGTCGGGTTCGCCAGGCACAAGCCTTCACCTTCGCCGACGAGCCGGGTGCGGGCGCGTTGCGAAAGGAGCCATTGCGCCAGGGCCATCGGGCGCCAGGCCAGCCGGCTCTTCTCGTTCCATTGCCCTTGGGTGTCCAGACTGTAGGGCAGCGCCACACTCATGCTCGAACCCCACGTGTGCTCGTCAAACAGACAGAGGTCTTTGGTCAGATCCTCGACCGTGCGTTGTGCTGACGGGGGCAGCGGCCCCCAGAGTGGCGATTGTGCGGCGGCAAGAAAGCGTTTGGCGGCGCGGCTGGCGGCGACTTCACGCGGCGCGCAAGCGGTGCCGTTGGCCCACCAGTCGGTCCATTCTCCCGCAAACTCAGGCGCAGTCGGGCCGGCCACCTTTTCCAAATCCTTCATTGCTTCCGTCACCGTGACCAGTTTGAGTTTGGGCTCAAGACCAAGCCGGTTCCACGCCGCCGCGAAGTCCGCAAGCGGCGCGAACGGCGGATCATTGTCATAACGCCACATGCTGGTCATCGAGACGGGGACGACGGAATGCCGATAGCCATCGCGCTCGAATTGCTTCAGCCGCTCCACGCAACGGCGATGGGCCGCGCGCACGGACGCCTCGTCAGACTTGAGGATGTCACCGGGGCGCGGCGGACGATAACGCGCATCAGCGGCCAGCGGCACCGGACCGCGACGCCATTCAACAGGATCGAACAGGAAGAAACCGTCGCCGTAGCTCAGGCTCAGCCAAACGAATAACCGCCGGCCATCGGGCTGTTTCCACCAGAACGCCGTGAGCCGTGGCAAGGGCGAACCGCCGCTGTCGCTGTTGATGCCCGAAAACAGGAAATGGATGTTGCGGTCCAGCAGTTCCCTGGCGCCAGCCCGCGGAAAACCGTTCACGTCGTTTTGCACGGCGGTTTGGGGCTGGAGGTTTTTCCACAAATCCTCCGGCAGCCAATGAGTCATCGTGTGCCACTGCTCCCGGTTGAGAAAGGGCGTGTTGTTGAGCGGCAGCGCGGAGACCTCGATCTGACCGGCGCGGACGGCCTGGAGGAATTGGTCGCGGCGCTCGGCACTGGCGGCTTGCCACCAATCGTTGACGGCGATGGTGGTTTCGGCAGTCCACTTGAACCGCGTTCCCTCCGGCGCGTTCGCGGACGCGTTCGCAGCGTCCAACGCGAGGTCAAGATAACGCCGTTGCATGTCGCGACACACCGCCGGGTGATCGGTGAACCCGTAGTCCGTGTGCGAAAAATGGATCAAGTCCACTTGCTGAATGAATTGCGGAGCCGCCGATGGCGCCTCGGCCGCGGAGACAATCTGAAGCGCGGAAAGGCAGAGGAAGATCAGACGAAGTATTCTCATGGATTTACTTTCCTGGATTGGTCCGGAGGCACTGATGCGGCGCCAAATCAATCGTCTCGCCGCAGAACTCGAGCCGTAGGGCCTCCGCGCGGAAACTATAAAAACACGCCTGTTTTCCGAAGAGCAAGCAGGCTACTCCCGCCGGACCGCGGAAGTCCAGGTGGAGCGGCCGCAGCAGTTCATGCCGGATTGCATCGGCCACCGGCTGGGGAATCTTTGGCAAGCCGAGTGCCTTCGGGGCCAGCAAGTACTCGCCGGCTTTGCCGAAGTCGTCCTCGCTGAAAGTGCGAAGGTTCAACACCAAAACGCGCCCGCATCCGACCGCTCTCGATGTTAAGAAAGGAACCTGTTGTTCGCCGACACCGGCGCTCATCCGCACATCGCAGTCACGAGCTTTCAGCGCCGCATCCAGTTCCAGTGCAGCCGCCAGGTCAAAGGACTCGGGTTCGATACGTATCGTTTTGGCCACGCCCGCCTCACTGGCGGGTCCGGTCTGGACCCCCGCCAGTTGCGCTCCCTTTTGGCCCAGTGCCCGCACCAAGGCCGGCGTCAGCACGAGGGTCGAGCCAAGTTCCAAATGCTGGCCCATCCTCTCGAGTAGCCTCGGGTCCGCGGCGGCCTGGACGGGCAGGAATGCCACCGCGACGTTCATGGGATAGCGTGCCACGGGCAGTATGGGGAGCCCGATCATGCCCAGGTAATCCGCCAGGTACAGGTTCTCGGACCCATCGCTGCCTGCGGGTTTGTAAAAGGCGATGCCGCGCCGGGTCTCTTGCTGGATGCGGTCTGCCAACCCGCACAACTCCGGCCATTTCGCCGCCAGCAGCGCGTCGCCGGGATGCCTCCCCATGAGGTCACCCAGACTAAAAAGTGTCAGTTCTCGCGCGCCCGCCAGCACGCTCAAAAACGCCTGATCGAGGAAATTCTGCACGCTGCATTCGATGTGATCGAACCATGCCCCGTGAACTTTGCGCCCTGCCTGCGATGCCAGCCACTGGAAATTCATATAGCCCTGGGTCGGTTGGACAAAACCCATCCGCCGCGTCTCGGGATCACGGACTTCGACGCCGACCCAGACCTGATCGAAGTGCCCGGGCATTCGGAGTGGGTCGTAACCGTAGAGATGAAAGCGGTCGTACCATTGTGGAAACTTGAGAATCAAGCGGGTCTGCCGGCGCGCGACCCGGGTCGGATTGACCATGAGCGGGTTGATCAAGGAAACCAACAGATCGCGCCGATACTCACCCCAGGAGCGCTCGCCTTTTGCCTGCGCCGCTGCCGGCGAAGTGTCTCCGGTGCAAAAGAAATCATCCACGATCAGCTCGGGAAATACGGGGGCGTCTTCGGTAAAAAACGCCGACACACCAGCCCGGGTTTTCGGGCTCTCCCAATCCAGCCACTCCAGTCCGCCTTGCTGACGCTGTGCGAAGCTGGCGCCCGGCACGGTTGCAATGCCGCCGCTGCACCGGATACCATGAGCGGCAAACCAATCCCGAGCTTCGCGGAGTTGCGCCGCGGACACGTATTGATCTCCACGTCGGCCTTCCAGGAACAGGCGCGCCACCTTCAGAGGCTCGAGAACGCGAAGGACTTGCTCCCGTGCTTCAGGCGTTCCCAGATGCTGGCCCACCTCGCCAGCCGTGCAATATACGCTCAATTGCAGCGGAACTGCGGGCGCAGCCGGACAGCTATCGCCACCAGCCAGAAAGAAGGCCGTTAATCCAATTCCATGCCAGCGCTTCAGACACCCAAAGATGCCAGCGCCTTCCCGATGATGGCTCGCAGAGATCATCGTCAGCATGTTTCCAGAACTGCATCGGGTGGCTATTTGCTCAAATCCCGGTAGTACAATTCCTTGGCTTCTATCTTCATGCCCGGGTTATGACCCTGAATCGCAAAATGACCCGTCTTGAAATCGGCATCATCATGCGTCATCACCGGTTTGTCATTAATCCAGAACTCAATGTGGGAGCCGACGGCTCGGATGCGGTAGCTGAACCATTCGCCGTCTTTGGTCAGCAGTTCCGTTGCTTTTCCGGTCGGCTTGCCGGGTTTCCATAACCAACCGGTGTAGGCGTCCTGATTGTTGCAGATCTGAGCCTCGTATCCACGCGGAAAACCGTCAATATTGTCCTTGGGCGGATTGGCCCGGAAATAGAACCCGCTGTTGCTCTTTGCCCCCTGGTCGGTGATTCGGAACATCCCTTTGACCTCAAAATCTGTGCAGGCGGCATCCGAGTAAATATGGCCCATTCCGCCAATCCCCACCAGAACACCATCCTCGACCGACCATTTCGCCTTTCCGTGAGCCGTCCATCCGCTCAGGTCTTTGCCGTTGAACAAAGAAATCCATTTCGGTTGGTCCTCGCCATTTGCAGCAAAACCAATTCCCATCACGACCGCCCATAACGCAAGTGTTCTTTTCATATTAATGACATCGAGTTGAATTGAAATTCAAGCCGATGACAAGA
>JBAXTC010000890.1:0-2964 GCA_037130375.1 Verrucomicrobiota bacterium
AATGGCAGACCTATTTCTCCGTTATCTCCGTTTCCTCCTGTTCAATCCCAAACCCGTGAATCAACAGGAGGAAACGGAGATAACGGAGAAGGGAAAACAGAAATTGAAGGGGGGAGGCGGTGGCAGGGCGGTGGTTGAACAGGGAACGGAGAAAACCAACAAGTGCGCCTGCCCGATTCAGGCAATGGCAGACCTATTTCTCTGTTATCTCCGTTTCCTCCTGTTCAATCCCAAACCCGTGAATCAACAGGAGGAAACGGAGATAACGGAGAAGGGAAAACAGAAATTGAAGGGGGGAGGCGGTGGCAGGGCGGTGGTTGAACAGGGAACGGAGAAAACCAACAAGTGCGCCTGCCCGATTCAGGCAATGGCAGACCTATTTCTCTGTTATCTCCGTTTCCTCCTGTTCAATCCCAAACCCATGAATCAACAGGAGCAAACGGAGATAACGGAGAAGGAAAAACAGAAATTGAAGGGGGGAAGGCGGTGGCAGGGCGGGTTTAAGAAATCGTAGCCGCCGACGGGAGCCGGCGCTGATTTCTGTAATTGAGGAAAAGTGCGCCGACTGCCGTCGGCGGCTACAAATTTGTGGGTTCTTGAATCCGCCCTGACTTGTGAAAGCGCCAATCACAGCTTTGACCTTGTTCTCGCCGCAGCGCGTGTTATGATGCAAGTAATTATAACCTTGTTTATGGCAACAGAATACAGGAGCCCGTTTCGGCGGGCGAAACAGCGGTTGCGGGATCTCCTGGTCGCGGGCTTATGGGTTGCTGCGGCAGCGGACGGTTTGGCGTCAACGCTGACGGTTACCAGTGTCAATGACAGCGGCGTGGGCTCGCTGCGGCAGGCAATCCTCAATGCCAACGACAACCCCGGTCTCGACACGATCGTGTTTCAAATCCCCGGCACCGGCCTCCACACCATCGTCATGCTCGCCGCCTTGCCCACCATCGCGGATGCCGTGGTGATCGACGGCACGACCCAGCCGGGCTACAGTAACAAGCCGGTGATTGAACTCAACGGCGCCAACCTGGCAAGTGTCGATGGCTTGCGGCTCTCGGCGGGAGACAGCACGATTCGAGGCTTGACGATCAACCGCTGCGGCGGGACCGGCATTCACGTGCAGTCACCCGGGGGAACCAACTTCATCGAGGGCAATTTCATCGGCACAGACGCCACCGGCACCCTGGCCCAGGGCAATGGCCAGTCAGCCGCTTCGTCGGGTGGCTTGTGGATCGACGGTTCCTCCGGCAACTGGATTGGCGGGGCGGATCCGACCAACCGCAACCTGATTTCCGGCAACAGCGGTCCCGGCGTATTCCTGCAAAACTGCACCGGCAATACCGTCCAGGGCAACATCATCGGCACGTCCGTCTCCGGGACGGCGGCGCTGGGCAACAGCAACAACGGCATCACCCTCTACAACGCTCCCGGAAACCTGGTCGGCGGCACGGCGGCGGCGACGCGGAACCTCATCTCCGGGAACGGCGGCAGCGGCGTTTACCTGATCGGCTCGACCACCACGGGCAACCTGGTCCAGGGCAATTAC
The DNA here is from genome assembly GCA_037130375.1 of Verrucomicrobiota bacterium. Lineage (GTDB taxonomy): Bacteria > Verrucomicrobiota > Verrucomicrobiia > Limisphaerales > UBA8199 > JAPLUA01. Next base: position 1,550 of record JBAXTC010000890.1, read on the forward strand.
GTCGGCACCGACACCAACGGGACCGCGGCCATTGCCAACGCCGGCGACGGTGTCACGGTCAATGGCGCTGCGGGCAATACCATCGGCGGCACGAATGCCGGCGCGGGGAACCTCCTCTCGGGCAACCGCCAGGGCGGAGTGGGTTTGAAAAATGCCGGGGCCAACGGCAACCTGGTTCAGGGCAATTTCATCGGCACGACCGCCTCGGGTAAGCTGGCCCTGCCGAACCTATTGTCCGGGACTACGATTTTCGGCGGGAACAATAATCTGATCGGCGGGACAACCGCGGCGGCGCGCAACATCATCTCAGCCAACAAGCTCTCCGGCCTCTTTATCACGACCAACAGCGTGGGGAACCTGGTGCAGGGCAACTTCATTGGCGTGGACGTGACAGGCACCAATGCGCTGGGAAATACGATGGATGGCATTTCGATCGATAGCGCCAGCTCGAACACGATTGGCGGAACCACCGCTGACGCGCGCAACATTATCTCGGGCAATAGCAACGGCATCGAGATCTATAACGCCACCGCAACCGGCAACTCGGTTTTAGGCAACTACATCGGCCCGTCGCTCTCAGGGCAGTCTGCTTTGGGCAACAGGCTGTGCGGGCTGCGTATCCTGTCGTCCGGCAACACGGTCGGCGGCAGCGCGGAGGGCGCGGGCAACCTGATTTCCGGCAATGGCCAGGACGGCATCCTGTTGGAGGGACCCAGCGCGGCGAACAATGTGGTGCAGGGCAATTTTATTGGAACTGCGGCCAGCGGGACGAGCGCCCTGGGCAACGGACGAGCGGGGGTCAACGTCTCCGGGGCGCCGAGAAACACCATCGGGGGAACGACCGCCGGCGCGGGCAACTTGCTCTCCGCCAACGGCGATGCCGGCATTGACCTGCTCGCCAGCGGCGCCACCGGAAACCTGATCCTGGGCAACAAGATCGGAACGGATGTCACCGGCACGCTGGCCCTGGGCAACACTTACGAGGGGATTTATGCCGCCGGCGCGGCCAGCAACACGATTGGCGGCGCGGTTTTGGGCGCGGGCAATCTTGTCTCCGGCAACAGAACCCGCGGTATCTGGCTGACCAACGCCTCCTGGAATGTGATCCAAGGCAATCTGATCGGGACCATGATCGACGGGATCAGCAGGCTGGCCAATACCTATCACGGCGTGGAATGTGAAGCGGGCGCAGGCAACACCACGATTGGTGGCAATGAAGCCGCGGGCAACCGGATTGCGTTCGCGTCGGGCATTTACGCCGGCGTCCGCATCCGGGACCGCAGCACCAACAACGCGATCCTGGGCAATGCCATTTTCTCCAACGGCGCGCTCGGCATCGACCTGTCGAGCACCGTCGGCGTCAATCCGAACATTCCGTGCAACACAGGCTCGGGGGCCAACATGGCCCAGAACTA
>JBAXTC010000891.1:0-2963 GCA_037130375.1 Verrucomicrobiota bacterium
TACACTCGGCGGCGAACTGTTTTCGATGGATTTCTTCGTGGCAATTGGCGCATTTGGTGCCGACACCTTTGAAAAGTGCCGATGCCAGGGAAGTGCCGTCCGTCTTTGGTTTGTGGCATTTGAGGCATGCAACCGCCTGATGTTTGTCGAGCAGTTTAAAGGAGGAGTTCGCATTATGAACGAACTTGAGCTTGTCGCCCGTCCAGCCCTCGGCCGAGTGGCACCGTTCGCAGGAGCCAGGGAACTGCGCGTTGTGGGGGTCGCCATGGCAATCCGTGCAGAAGTTATATTTCAGTCCGGTGAAATAGATTCCGGGCATGGCCGGCGAGCGCTTTTTCTGGTGGCATTCGTCACAGGCAACCTGAGCGTGCTTGCCATCCCGTTTGAAGTCGGCCAGGCGGTGATCGAACTTCTCTCTGGACAATACCACGAGCGTTGCGGAGCCAGTGGGATGCTCCTTGTGGCACGACATGCATTCCCCTTTGAAGGTGCCGTGATAGCCAGTCAGGGTGGCTCGGCGCTGCTTGATATCGGCATGACATTCCTCGCACTTGGCACTGGAGATCTCACCGCTGTAGGAATGGCATTTGATGCAGGACTCGGCGGTTTTTGCCAGGCGATGCCGAGTCGAGAGGTTGCCGGGTTGAATGCAGTCCGAAAAGGACTTGGCAAATTGCGCTTTTATAGATGCCAGTTGCCATTGGTTGAAAATGATGAAGGCGAGGGCGGCGATCATCACAGCGATTGCGAGCCGGATGAGGGCTTTGCTGGCAACCAGCACCTCGCCCAGCAACGTGCGTGAGGCAGCATGGGCCACATGAGAGCGCAGCGATTGCGGACCACTGAGCGGATGATGGTGTTCGACGTAGTGAAAGGGAGCCCAGCCATGGAAGATGCCAGCCAAGGCAATCCGGGTGCTGGGATTTATCGTGGCAAGGTACAAATGGCCGCCGACAGAACCCATGGCGTTAACAAACAGAAAGGTATGAATGTACCAGGGGAAGAGCATGGTCCCCTTTAAGAACATCAAAGTGCCGGTCACGGCGAAGCCGAAGAAATAGAATATGACCAGGCAGGCATTGATTTTCTGGCCGGTATTGAAGCGGCCGGAGGGCGACATAGGGGCATCCTTTTCATGGAGGCCACGGAGAGTCTGCAGCACCCAGACGATGTCTTCCCGGCCCCATTTCAACATCACGCGCAGGTGAGCCCAATGAACGCGCGGCCTTAGCAGGATGACCAGGGGCAGGAGGAAGACCCAGGAAAGCGCGCAGATCTTGTGGAAGGCCACTGTCTGTTTGAACAGGACGGGATTAAGGTTGCAGAATCGCGCGGCGATCATGATGCCGCCGGTTAATATCAGCAGCACGAAAGGGACGGCGTTGACCCAGTGCAGCAGCAATTCCGGGGTGACAAAGCGTCTGAACTTCTTGAAGTGGAGGCAATACTGGTTGTCTTGCGAGTTGACCGAAAGGAGATTTCCTGGGAGAGCGTTTTGGAGTTCACCCAGAGTGGCAACCACTTCTGATAGCAACACGGAACTATCCTCATTATCGGCCGCCGCAACGGACGGTTCTGGTGGGACGGCTGCGGCGGCTGGCAAGCAAAGCGTGTCACGGAGTTCGGCTGGGGTGATGCCGCTCTTGCTGTAAACATCGCCACTACCCAGCCGATGAACCGCCAGGGCATGAATGATCCGGAGCGCCATTTTACGGCGTTTCGGCGAAATGGCGGAGCGCGCCACGGCGGCCTCGAGTCGCCGGGCGCAGTGAATCACCGCTTGGAGCTCGGGCACGGAGCTGGATTCCGGGTGCTTGCGCAACGTCTCCCAATAGCTGTCAAAGGCGATGAATCCGGGATGGTCCAGAGGAACCGAATGATTGAGGATTTTCTTTGTCTCATCCGACAAAACCGTCAAAATGTTCCCTTGCTGCTCACCAAGGCGAATTCGTCCAACGAAATCGAGGTAGTCGGGATGGATGGGAAAAAGGGTGACGAATTCGTCCATGCGCGCCAGCATGTTGCCGTAGTGTTTGGCAAAGGGCGCCAGGTAAGCACGAACTGTGGCTTGTTGTTCGGTTGTCTTTCTGAGCAGACGGTGCCCGGCCACAAAGCGAGCATTGGTGCTGGGAATGGAGATCGGAACCAGGCAGTCCTGGGCCTGGCGGATGAACTGGGTGACGAACCCACCAGCCGGGTCGTCGGCCGATTTCTCGCGAAGTCCGGCGATAAACCGGAAGTTCAAGCCCACACAAGTCTCACTGATCTCGCGAAGGAAACTCAGGTCGCGCTCGAGGGCGGCAGCGTCACGGCGGCAAAGGTAATGGAGCAATTCATCGACCAGAAAAAGCAGGCCGCGACCCGGGAACTCTCGCCTGAAGGCAGCCATCAAGTCGGCAAACCTGGCTTGAGGATTGGACGGGGGGCCTTCGGGTGGAAAGGAGCATTGGACACCCCAGCGTGGCAGCGCCTCGGCGATGTGCCGGCATACGAAGGCGCGCAAGTCGAGTCTGGTGCTCCCCAAATCGGTGCGGAGCACCTTGAAATGGCCGGCGAAGCCAAGGGAAGCCTGGGCCACCTGAGAATCGATCAGGAATGGGACGAGGCTCTCCTGCTCCGCGATGGAGGCAAGCATCGCCAGCAGGTGAGATTTGCCGATACCGGGAGCGCCGGTAATCAGGAGACCCCTCGCCCCGCTGTCGTTATCGCTACGCAGATAGGGAAAGACGGTGCGAGCCAGGTGGTCGGCGATTTCTTCGGAAATGACGAAGGTCTCGACCAGGCGTTTGGCTTGCGCTGGCGCATCCGTCTGATGAAGCAGAACAGGTGCTTCAATCGGATCAAACTGGATGAGATCTGCGTATCTCACTTGGCCGAACTCAGGGTGTCCAATGCAGGCGGTAAAAGCGGCACCAGTCGTTTGCGGAGGTCAGGTCGGAAATGTCAAGCAACCCGGCATCGTT
>JBAXTC010000892.1:0-2953 GCA_037130375.1 Verrucomicrobiota bacterium
TCAAAGATCCGGCGGAGGTGGTCAAGGTGCAGCAGAAAGTCATGGTCACCGTGACCGAGGTGGACTTGCCGAGAAAACGGATCGCCCTCTCAATGAAAGCCGCGCCCGTAATCGGCCCGGTGGCCACCGGCAAGACTACACCCACTCCTGGCCGCGTTAGGCCGCCCCCGCAGCCAGTCAAACCGCAAGCTGCGGATTGGTTCACCGAAGCGCTTAACCGGAACCGGTCACCCAAAGGCCCTTGAAAACGCAGTGCATCAGAGGCGTGTCCGGCAATTCGCTTTCCCATGGTCGGCGAATCGGTTTGCCGAACCCATCGGCGGTCGAGGTATTCATTTGACGCGGATGGCAAGGCCGGGTAAGGGTCAGCGTGCCTGGCGGCGGATTGTTGTCGTCAGGAACAGGTTAAACCATGCCAATTGCGGTTTCGATCGTGGAAGACAACGACCAGTTGCGCGGCACTTTGGCGCGCGTGATCGGCCGGGCGGAAGGATTCAAGTGCGTGAGCCAATACGCGAATGCCGAGGCAGCGTTGGAGGCTCTGCCCAAGGATCGTCCCGAGGTAGTGCTGATGGACATCAATTTGCCGGGGATGAATGGCGTGGAATGCGTCCGGCAGTTGAAACAGGTCGCACCGCAGATTCAGTCGCTCATGCTGACCGTCTATGAGGACACCGACAACATCTTCAAGGCGCTCGCAGCGGGCGCGTCGGGTTACCTGCTCAAGCGCACCAAGACCGCCGAGTTGCTCGAGGCCATTCGGGAGGTGCATCGTGGCGGCTCCCCTATGACGACGCATATCGCCCGGAAGGTGACGCAGTCGTTTCAAAAGGCGGGGCCATCGCCGCAGCCGACGGAGAATCTCTCGCAGCGCGAGCAGGAGGTGCTCGATTGCCTGAGCAACGGTTTTCTCTACAAGGAAATCGCCGACAAGCTGGGTATCAGCTACGAAACGGTGCATACTTATATCCGACGAATCTACGAAAAGCTCCAGGTGCGGACGCGAACGGAGGCGGTGGCAAAGTTTCTCCGGCGTTAGCCGGGGCGGTTCGCGCACGTCTCATTCGAGGCGCAGCCACACCGTTTTGAGATAAGCCGGCTCGGAGCGCGAGATGGGGAAATCGGGCGGCTGGGGGACGTAATGCTTCTGGAGAATCTTTCGCTGCGTGGGCCGAATGGCTTCTTCAAGGCCGGCCAGGAATTGTTCCGGCGGCCAATTTGCGGCGTTAGTCGAAGCGAACAGAACCCCGCCTGGTCTGAGGATTGGCAACGCGGCGGTGGCGAGCTTGCCGTAATCCTTCTCGACCCGAAACACGCCGGATACCTTTGACTGGGAGAACGTCGGCGGGTCGAGCAGGATAACATCGAAAAGCCGTTGCTTCTTTGCGAGGCGACGCAGCCAATCGCTCGTATCGCCAAAAATGAATTCGTGGCCGGCAGGGTCCATTTGGTTCAGCGCGAAATTGCGTTTGCCCCACTCGAGGCACTTCTTCGAGAGATCGACACTGGTTGTCTGAGCACCGGCCTTTGCTGCGCAGACGGAGAAGCCGCAGGTGTAGGCAAAGACGTTGAGAACCTGCAAAGGCCTGGATCGAGGGTCAAGGGTGGAGGGGGCGATCGAGAAGTTAGCGGCGATATGGCGGGTGAGCAATCGGCGGCGGTTGTCGCGCTGATCGAGGAACAGGCCGACGGAATAGCCCTCTTCAAAACTCAACTCGAACTGCACTCCGTTTTCGCGAATGATGAATCGTTGCGGTGCGGGCTCGCCCATCGCGAGCTGCGGGGAGACTTCGGCGGTGCTGGCCTTGCGCACATGGCGGGTCAGGAGCTTATGGTAAGCCCCGCGCGCCGAGAACCTTCTCATCAGCCGGCTCAATTCTTCAAGTTGAAGAGTATCCAACGGCCCATCGCTTCGAGACAGCAGGTAATCTCCGAGTCGGTCCACATACCAACCGGGCCAGCCATCGCTGGCGCCGTGAATGACCCGATACGCATTTGTAGCGTCAGGTTCAGTCAGCGCGGTTCGCAATGGAGACCGCGCCTCAGCGGCAAAATCCACTGGCGCACAGAAAGTCATTTCCTCAGCGGAAACCGGATGTCTCAGTGTCAGTTGGGCGGCATGCAGACACACCCGGTGAGCAACAGTGCCGCCGTAGAGCGTATCACCGAGAATCGGGAAGCCACGTTCCGCTGCATGCACTCGAATCTGGTGCGTACGGCCAGTTTGCGGCTGCGCTTCAAGCATCCGGCAGAGGCCGGCCGCAGGAGAAACGCTGGGGTTTTCCGAAGTCCGAAGTCCGATGTCCGATGTCAAAGCGGGGTTTGGGAGGTCGGCGGCTACGAGTTGGCGGAAGCGTGTTTCGGCCTGTTCGCCCTCGGCGGACGAGGAGCAGCTCACATATTTTTCGCCGGCACGAACGAGCGAGCTCTTGACTACAAACTCGGTTTGCTGAACCGCGCGGTCCGTGAGCAAAAGGTAATTCTTCCGGACGCTGCCCCGCGTGAATTGGTCCGTGAGCGAGCGGTTGGCGGACGGAGTTTTGCCGAACACCATCACGCCGGAGGTTTCCTTGTCGAGCCGCTGGATAATCGCGAGCCGGGCCCAGCGTGGCTCGCGATGCCGCAGCCAATCGTAAATGCCTTCGCCAGCGTATTGACTGGGCGCATGCGTATTCAAGCCGGCCGGTTTATTCACCACCAGCAAATGGTCATCTTCGAAAATCAGGCACGGCGGCACAGGCAACGAAATGGTTACACGGGTTGAATAAGTTACACGAGTTACAGCAGGTGACTGACGGGAACGATCTGACAGAGCTACATGAGTCAGACGGGGTAACCCGGCGTGAGCCAGTGTCGGGGAGATTGCGAGCCGCGATCACCAGAAGCTCCAGGCCCCTTTCCACAGAACCCAAATTCCGAGCAGAAAATTGGTGATGCCGTGCGCGGTCATCGC
>JBAXTC010000893.1:0-2953 GCA_037130375.1 Verrucomicrobiota bacterium
CTCTGGTAGCGGTCGTCCACCACCTCGAGGAGGTCGCGCGCCTCGGCGGCGGGAACCTGCGCCAGGCCGAAGTCGTCGAGGATCAACAGATCGGTCCTGTCGTGACGCGAGAGGGGCGCCCCGTCGCTGCCGTCGAGGGGCGCGATGTCGAGCAGGTGCACGAGGATTCGGGTGCGTTCGATGTGGCGAAGGAAGTCGTGACCCAGGCCCGCACCCTGGCCAGGGTAAGGGGAATTCCGGGGCGGCTGCATCCGCAACCCCGCGCTTGTATCGGCGAGGCGGAGCAAATATAAAGACGGCGGTGCGGCTAACACTACAGCGACACTTTTAGGGATTTCCACTTTTTGAGTTCCTTCATTCGTCGTTTCCGGTGGGATATGTAGGCCTGGTGATTGCGCCTTTTATGGTAATTCAGCAGGAGCAAAACGTAGCTGAATTCGCGTTTTGGGTTTGGGAAGATGCCCTCAATGAGCAGGCGTGCTTGGGGCAAGGTCAGCGCGGGAGTTTTTTTTAAATTTGATTTGCAGGCGCACCAGGAATAGTTGCGCCAGAAACACCAGGCGGATGTGCCGATGCCAGGCCGTCCAGGAGCGATGTTCGTAGTGATCCAAGCCCAGTTCGGATTTGTTTTCCTGGAAGCAGCGTTCAATGGGCCAGCGCGCTCCGCTCACTCGCACCAGTTGGCGCATCGTCGTCTCTTGCGGGGCATTGCTTAACGCGTATTTGATTTTGCAGTTGGCATCGTTGCGCAGCAACAGCCAGCGTTGGCTCTCGGGGGAACGGTCCTCGCTCACATAGACCCGGAGGCGCGCGAAGGAGGCCACCAGCGGCCCCTTTTGGCCCTCGGCTATTTTGTGGGTTTGCCAGTTCAGCAAGTGTTTGACTGCCAGCAATTGCTCGACTGTGCAGCCTTCCCGCTCCAACTGGGGTTTGGCCGCGCACCTTTCGGGCCAGACTTTTCGGGTGCAGGCGATCTCCGCCAGATAGTGGTAGTCCTTAGGCAGTTGTTCCAGGAACGCCTCGTTATTGCCAAAGGAACAATCGCAGGTGATCCAGTTCCCGCCAAACTGGCCGGTGGCCAACAACGGCTTGAGCAGTTCCAGCGCCAGTTCCAGTTGGGTCTTGAAGGTGATGTCCTGGGGAACATGGCAGAGCCGGCGGCGTTCCTCATAGTCGGGTTCATGCCAGCACTGGGGCAGGTATAACTGCCCATCCAACAACGCGTGCCCTTTGCCACTGGAGTAGCAAATGAAGACGCCCGACTGGCAATTGGCGGTCTTGCCCAGCGCCCCGCAGTATTGCGGGGCCACTCCCACCGAAGCGGTTCCCTTTTTGGGGAACTGGCTGGCGTCAATGCTCCAGACCCCATCGGGATCGCTCAGGGCTTGGGCGCACAACTCCCAGTGCCGCTGCTTCATCCACGATTCGTCCCACTGGTAGTCGCTCATGAAACGCTGCAGGTTGCGCACCTGTTGCGGGCCGTCCAGCCGCAAGGCGATCGCTTCCATATTCTTGCGCTCGGCGTCGCTCAGCAGGCCTTGAAGATACAGCTCGAATAATCCCGCCGGTTCGCTCCGGCCAAAGGTCAGCGCGAACAGGGCGGCGAACTCTTTGAGCTCCCGGCCGACCGTTTCCAGATCCTGCAGGCTCAACTCGCACTGGGGCGGGAGCTTGGGTTTCCATGAATCCAAAATCTTCTTCATTCGCATTCTCCTGGTAAGGAATTGGTTTTCTTCACTCCGGCGCTGGGCCAAGAGAAACGCGCGGTCTAATCGCGGCTGCCCCTCATCCCGGTGGATGAGTTGGCGCATCCGCTTTTCCATCACATAGACATACACCTCCTTGCTTTGGCCATGATGCACAAAGCGGCCTTGCCGCTTGGCAAAGCCGCGCGTCCAGCCGATCGCCTGCCAATTGGCCCCTCGATAGCTCGCCCCGCTGAAGCGCTGCCGGTCCACAAAGCTTTCCGCCAGCCACACCGCCACGCCATACTGCCGCAGCCAATCGCGTTGTAATAAAAAGAGGTTTTCACTCAACATCACCGAGGCCAGGTGCCGAACCTTCACCCAGGGTAGCACCAGAAAACGCACGCCGTTGACCACCTGGCCCAACCCGCTGGCCCGCTGGGCCACGTTCCATCCCAGCAACCGGTCCCGACAACCCAGGTTCTGCACCGCCGAGTGCCAGCCCAGCGCGCCCAAAAGTTCGCCCCCGCGCCCATAGACCAAATACATCAAACTGGCTCCCACCAATGACGGGGCTCCCAAATAATGATGTTGCTCCATCAGCTGACGCCAGACTCGCCGTCGAGCACTCGTGCAGACCAACTCCCAGACCAACGGACGATACAGACTTAAGGGCCCCTCGACCATGGGCTGCGTCATCAATCCGCTCGCCCTTTGGCATACTCCGGGTGCCGGAGCCCGTTGCGCCGCGGGCAACCTAATCCACCCTTGCCGAGCCAACTCGGTCAAGATTGCCAGGGCGGAACGCTCCTTCCATTGCCCGTTGGAAGCCCGCCACTGCCAATGCTGACATAGACTGCGAGCCAAGCTGGAACGTCCAGCGTGCGGTTGCTCAACAAGGAGCTTGCGCACCGCCTGCACATCCGCAGCAGTGACCCTTCGGCCACGAATTACCCGCGATTCGATTGTCTCCAGCCCAGCGCCATTCAACTACCCAGAGACCTTATACCACCTTGCCGCGGAGCGCAAATGCCAAATGTCGCTGTAGTGTTAGGGCCAAGGGAAAAGCGGCCAAGGTCGCCCTGACGGCCGTGATGCGCAGACTGTTGACTTATATGAATCATCGCATCAAAGCTCTCCCCTCGGAAACAGCAACTGCAACAGCCAAGGAGTCAAAAACACCATAACGACATTGACAAAACCAACACGGTTGCTGGGCTAAGTGATCGCATCCTTTCAGGATAAAGCTCTGCCGGAAATGTCCAAAC
>JBAXTC010000894.1:0-2949 GCA_037130375.1 Verrucomicrobiota bacterium
GTGGACTTTCTGCTGGTTTTCGTGACCAGTCCAGTGTGGCTGCCGCTTTTGGGCGTAACCGCGCTCCTGGTCCTGTGGCAACTCGGCTCGCCCATTTTGTTCCGACAGAACCGGCCCGGTTTGCGGGGTAAGCCTTTTGCGATTCTGAAGTTCCGCACCATGACCAATGCGCGCGATGCGCAAGGAAACCTTCTGCCAGACGCCCAGAGACTCACTCTCCTCGGTCGGGCCCTCGGCAGCACCAGCCTCGACGAACTCCCTGAACTTTTGAATGTCCTTCGCGGCGACATGAGCCTGGTCGGTCCCCGTCCCCTTCTGATGGAGTATTTGCCCCGTTATACGCCCGAACAGGCGCGGCGGCACGAAGTGATGCCGGGCATCACGGGCTGGGCGCAGGTGAATGGCCGAAACGCCATTTCCTGGGAAGAGAAGTTCAAGTTGGACGTTTGGTATGTGGACCATTGCAGCCTTTGGCTCGATCTGAAGATTCTGGCGCTGACTGTGATCCAGGTGTTCCAGCGCAACGGCATCAACGCAACGGGGCATGCGACGATGCCGGTATTTGAGGGAAGTGTGTTTGCTCGGGGAAATGCTGAAATTACCCAGGCAAAAGCTGAAATGCTGACAAGCTGAAATGCTGAAATCACTCAAACAAAAGCTGACATGCTGAAATCGGAGGACGGAAGGCGGAGGACAGACACTCTGAAAAGCTGAAAGCGCGGGGGAAAAGCTGAAATTGGGAAAGTAGAAAGCAGAAATGGGGAAGGACGCTGGTGCGCTCGGAGAAGCCTGCTGCTGCGATGCTGAATCTGACCCTGATAGCTGCGGATCCGGTTCTCCGCGGGGCTAAGATGTGTTTCGTGGAGCGGATGGATTCCGCGACTGGCCGTTAATTGTCCCACGGGTTGACCAACAGCAAGCCCGTGCCGCAATCCACCAGCGGCTGAAAGTGGGCGGTGTTGCGTGTGGCGAGTCTGGCCCCGCGGCGGCACGCCAGCGCGGCCAGCCAGCAATCGTTGTCGTCCATGGAGAATCCGTTGCGACGGCCGGCTCGTTGCAAGCCAGCCCATACGGCCGCCACATCTTCATCGAAACCGTTCCACTCCCATTTCAACGACGACGCGGCCAGGCGGCGCTCGCGCATTCGTTGCTGGCGGGAAACGAAATCCTGCCCGGCAAGAAACTCTGCCAATGTCACCGGGCACACCAACCGGGCCAGCGGCGGCAAAGCGAACAACCATCGATGCACGGCGGGATTCCCTTTTGGGCGCGCCGCTTCAATGAAGACGTCGGAATCCAGAACAAACTTCATCGCCGGGGCTTGGTGCTGCGTTCAATCCGGTCCAAGACTTCATCCAATGGCGGATCGGGATCGAGCAAGTCGCGGTGTTTCTCCGGCAGGAGCCGGGCCAACTGTTCCACGCCTATAACCACGGCCTGGGGGCGTCCGCGGCGAAGGATTTTCTGCGGGCGTCCGGCGCTGGCTTCATCAAGCACACTGCCAAACTTGGCCTTGGCCTCGCTGAACTTTCTGGTTCTCATGCCGAGAATCTAATCCTGGTTGACCTGTTTGACCAACAAAATTAGAACACTGAAGCTGGAGCGAGTGATTTGATACCTCACGGGAAGCGGCACGGGTTGAAGCTGGCCACGTTGGATCAAAGACTGCTAGCGAAACCCTGGGCCGCCGGGGTGGCAGAGAATCCGCTGCTGCAAGCGGTACGATGATAGTGCTGGGCGTCGCTTGAACCCGGGGCCTTTCTGCTCCATTTTCACCCCATGTATCATCTGCTAAGCCCATCTTCCCCCGCTGTAGGCGAGCTTGAAGGTGCCAATTTTGGCGCGAGGACAACTTCCGCGTCTGTCCTCTGATTTCAGCATGTCAGTGCTTCAGCGTTTGAGTGGTTGCCGCCCGTGAAGACCGATTACGACAGCCCTTGGAAAGACATCCGCATGTCCAAGTTCAGGCCCAGCGGGATCCGGAGTTCTGTGGTCTGGTTACCCGCGCCATCTGCGGTCATTTGCAGTCTCCGGTGTACTCAGCGGTTGGCCATTTGCCCCGTGGCGCTTGCTTAACGAGAATTCTTGTGGAATATTAGAAGCATGAGTGCGCAGGACATTATTGAGCAGATTAAAGCCTTGCCATCGGGCGAGCGGGCGCAGGTAACTAAATTCGCAGTCGAATCCGATGATTCCTGGATTGCAGAAGAGTTCAAGCAAGGCATGGCTGACATCGCCGCCGGCCGCGTAGTGGATTTGGACACCGCGTTGAATGAGCCGTATCCGGGCGGGCAATGAACTATCGCTTTCGCGCCTCAAAGTCCTTTTGGCGCAGTTGGAGCAGGCTCTCAGAAGTCCAGCAGCGAGCGGCGCGGCAGGCGTTCCCGATTTTCAAAGCCAATCCATTCGATCCGCGATTGCAGGCGCACAAGATTCATAGGCTTTCCGCTCATTATGGCCGCACAATCTACGCGGTGGATATCGCGGGCGATTTGCGGTCGACCTTCTGTGTTGAGGGCGAAACCGTCTGGTCCGTGTCCAGCGGCACCCATGACCTTTACAAGGGATAGAAGATAGTCTGGCCGTGGTCTGTCCACCGTCTGTCCAGCAACCGGCATCTCTACCTCGACAGGGAGACCCGCTAAAGACGCTAAAGACGCCAAATAAAGACCCCAGAGTTGACGATTGAGTGGCTGAGATTAGAAAAGCGGCGAAAAAAGCTGAAACTCAAACAAGCAAAAGCTGAAATTGCCCAGGCAAAAGCTGAAAAGCTGAAATACTGAAATGCTGAAATCGGAGGGCGGAGGACGGAGGGAGGAGGACAGAGGACGGAGGACAGAGGGCAGAGGACGGAGGACGGAGGACAGAGGACGGAGGACAGAGGGCAGAGGACAGAGGGCAGCCTGTAGCGCCGGTGTCCTCGCCTGCGAGTTCCACTGGCAAGTCCTC
>JBAXTC010000895.1:0-2935 GCA_037130375.1 Verrucomicrobiota bacterium
ACCTGTCGGGCATCAGTTCCGGCGCGACCAACGAGTCTCAGACTTTGACCGTCACGGCCAGTTCGAGCAACACCGGCCTGGTTCCCAATCCCACGGTTACCTACACCAGCCCCAGTGCCGCCGGATCCATCTCCTTCGCGCCCCTGGCCAATGCCTACGGCTCGGCCACGATCACGGTGACCGTCAACGATGGCGGCCTTAGCAACAACATTGTTTCCAAGTCCTTGACCGTCACGGTCAATCCGGTCAACCAAGTGCCGACGCTTAACGCGCTGTCCAACGTGACCATCAACCAGAACGCCGGATTGCAGACGGTGAACCTGTCGGGCATCAGTTCCGGCGCGACCAACGAGTCTCAGACTTTGACCGTCACGGCCTCTTCCAGCAATATCGGTTTGATCCTTAATCCAACGGTTAGCTACACCAGCCCCAGTGCCACCGGTTACATCTCCTTTACCCCGAAGGCCAAAGCCCACGGCTTGGCCACCATCACCGTCACCGTCAAGGACGGTGGCGTTAGCAACAACATCATCTCCCGATCCTTCAGCGTTATGGTCAATGAGCCGCCTACGATCTCCGCCATTAACAAGCTCACCATTGCCGTCAGCACCTCAACTTGGCCGATTCCATTCACTATCGGCGATGCCGAGACACCGCTGTCGAGCCTGACCCTTTCGGCCAGTTCCTCCGACAAGTCACTAGTCCAGAACACTGGCATCGTTCTGGGTGGCAGCGGCAGCGGACGAACCGTGACGGTCACGCCGCTGTCCGGACATTCCGGCCGTGCGAATATCACGATTACCGTTAGCGACGGCTTCGCAACCGCCAGCAGCTCTTTTCAGCTCAGTGTGCAGTCGAGACTCACGGCACCTGGCAATTTCCGCATCGCTCAGGCTTTGCCGTAGGCGAGTCGCCGATTCGCAGGATTAGGAATTCTGCCACTGTTCACTTGGAACTTGTTCCACCGGCATAGCTGTGCCAGGCGCTGATTGATTCAGCGAGCGGATCACGCACGTCTCCGGTGATCCCGTAACATTGCAAGCCAATCGGACCGGTGTAGCCGAGTTGGCGCAGGGTTTTTAGGAACGTGAACATGTCGAAGGAACCGCGCCCGAGAGGTTGGATGTAATGCGCCCAACCCGGCTGGCTGTCAAACTCGTCCGCCCCATTGATCGAGACCGCCCGCAGCCGCGGCATCGCTTGCATCAGCAAGGGTTGGTAGTCGCGGTCTTTGCTTACCCGCAGCCAGTGGCAGAGGTTGAACATGACGCCGACGTTCGGGCGGTCCACCTTTTCAGCGACGCGCACGGTATCCTGGATTGTTTCCAGCCAGCAGAAGCTATGGGGGTAGAGGAGTATCTGCGCGCCCGAAGGGCTGGCCAGATCGGCCATTTCCCGCACCACCTCGACCGCCCGGGCATCTCCGGCCGGGTCTGAGGGTTTCAATCCATTCATGATCAGCAGGAACTGCACGCCGCGTCCTTTCAAGAGCGGCATGACTTCTTTGAGCCGCTGGTCGTAGGCTTGTTTGCCGGGCGTGATATCTACCGTCATCGTGATATGAAACAGCTTCAGACCTGCGGCGTCGAGCGTTCTGAGCCGTTCGGGAATGTTGTCCAGCCACAAATGGCCAACTCCATCGTACCCGAGTTCCTTGAGCAGCGCCGCTTGTTCCTGGAGGTTGCGCTTTTTCGCGTCATGCGTGTCGATGCAAAAGGGGAAGAACGGATTTGTCTTTCTGCCGGCGGGTTTAGTCTCCGCCGCTCCCACGGCCATCGCGCCAACGCTCAGAGCCAAGACCACTGCCAAGCAGTCGAGCAACCAGACCCGCCCGTCATGGGAATTCGGGTTTGTGGCTAGCATTTCCACCCCCGCTCGCGGTCCTTGTTTCGCGCCAGCGCCTCGGTTGCCAGTTTGGCATCGTCGGCGATTTCATAGTCGAACATCCCCGCCAGGAGGAAATCCGCTCCGTGGAGGAAGGCGTAACGGAAGGCGGTTTGGGGTGGAATGGCGCCTGCGGCCATGGTTTTGAAAGCGATCCAAGGTTTGTTCACCGTCTTCATGAAGTCGGCCGTGGCCTGCGGGTCGCTGCACCAATAACCTGGGAATTCGTTGTAAGGCTCTTTGATTTGCTCCGGTTTGGGTGCCGTGGGGTAGTTGTGAGAATGGAAGGTCTTGATGTAGAAATCCGCTTTCACGTCATGCTCCTCACATGCCTTGACGACGTCGAGGGAATGTCCTCCGACGCCCGATGGCACGCCGAACTCCTTGGCGACCTCGACGGCTTTGGCGACGAGGTCTATTTTGCCTTGCGCGACGAGGGAGTCGGCGTGGACACCCCACAGGTAAATCGCCTCGCAGCCGTCCTTGACGAGGTCCTCGACCTGCTGGCGGTACTTGGACATGTCTGCCTCCACGGGCGCTGTCGGGCAGATGATCCACTGGATCTTGCCGCCACGTTCCTTGCGGTAGCGGCGGAGGATGGAGATGGGATGTTCCGGGTTATGCATCGAGACGGTGTTAATGCCGGCGGCCTCCGCTTTGGCCAGCGTCTCGAGTATCTTTTCGTCCGTGTTGTAGTGGGCCGCGAGCGAATAGACATATTTCAGATCGCGGCTATGGGTGTAGTGGGTCAGCAGGTTGCCGCCCAGGATCAAGCGGCTCACCTCCAGTTTGCCGATCTTGCCTTTGGGCAAGACGGCTGGTTCGGCTGGCGTTGGGGACGCTGGTTTGGACTGGTCCTCTCCGCGCGCATTCAAGGCGAGCGCCAGGGCGGCGGAAGACAGGACAGTTTCTTTGACGAACGAACGGCGAGTCATTTCAGGCTTCATAAGCTTCAATTTTCTCGGCTCCTGCTGTCTGCACTCTGCCGGCCGCAAGAGCCACTATTCAAATCCTTGACACTTCCCGCGGGCCTTACATTCGGCCCAACTGC
>JBAXTC010000896.1:0-2934 GCA_037130375.1 Verrucomicrobiota bacterium
TACGCAACCGGGCTTCGTCAGCAGCATCCAGTTCGTGAACGGTTGGTTGGCGCCGGATGCGCTCGCGGCGCTGGCCGGGCCCAGCGCCAGCAAGCTGCCGCCCGGGAATGCCGCCCTCCGGCTGAATAGCATTGCGCAGGCTTCCTCGATCATCAACTTGGGTTGGAGTGGACCCGATGGCCAGTTTCAAGTCCAGACGACGGGCAGCGTTAGCAACCCCATCTGGCAAAGCATCAGCCCTATGACCACCAACCGTGCGCTCAGCGCGCCTGCCAGTGCGGCAACCGCTTTCTATCGAGTGATGGAGCTCCAGCCCGATATTCAGGTGAGCCAACTGCCCAACCGGCAACAATCGCTGCCTTCCAAGCAAATCCTTCGTGCCGCAGGCCAGACGATCGAGTTTGGTGGCCGGCCAGTGGACCTGGTGCTTTCGCCCGACGGCAAGACGGTGTTCATCAAGAACATGGGCAATTTGCTGGTGCTGGATGCCGCGGCCTGGACGTTGCGCCAAACCTTGAGCTATCCGGCGAGCGGAGCCTCGATGCACGGCATCGCCATGCAGCCGGATGGATCACACGTTTATGTCACCGGTTCGGTCAATGAGTTGTATGATTGGGCGGTCGGCACAAACGGTGCCGTATCGTTCTATCGGACCATCCCCTTGGGCAGCGGCTCAGATCCCTGTGGCATTGCGATCTCGGCCGATGGCAGCAAAGCCTTCGTCTGCCTCTCCATTCTTAACACTCTGGCGGTGGTGGACCTTGTCAGCGCGACCATCAGCCGCCAGGTCCATCTGGGCGTGGCACCCTGGGACGTGGCGCTTTCGCCCGACGGAAACACCGCGTATGTTTCCGACTGGGGCGGCCGATTCCCGGTGGGCGGCGATCTGACGGCCACCTCGGCCGGCACGTCGGTGGTGATCGATAGTCGCGGGATTGGCGCCAGCGGAGCCGTCTCCTTTGTAAACCTGACGACAGGACTCGAAACGGCGGAGGTGCCCACCGGTTTGCATCCGTCCGCCCTCGCACTAACCTCGGACGGAAACACCCTCTACGTGGCCAACGCCAATTCGGATACAGTGACCGTGATCGACACCCGGTCGAGAGCGGTGAAGGAAACCATCCTGGTGCGACCCGATCCGGCCTTCCCGTATGGGAGCGCGGCCGATGGTCTGGCGCTGAGCCGGGATGGCAAGAGTCTGTTTGTAACCAGCGGCGGCATCAATGCCATCGCGGTAGTCGAACTGGCCAACGAACAGCATACCAACGGCCTGGTGCAGGGCTTTCTTCCGACTGATTGGTATCCGGGCGCAGTCGTGGCGGACAGCAACTACTTGTACGTCGCCAACGTCAAAGGCCTTGGCAGCCGTTATGGCCAGCCCGCCACAACCTCGTGGCAAATCACGGCTTTCCTCGGTACCGCAAATAAGATTCCAATCCCAGCCTCCGAGCCGCTGAGCAAATACACCGCCCAGGTTTATGAAAACGGGCGCATCCCGCAAATCAAGCAAGCCCAACAGCCGCCCCTGCCCGCCCAGGCGCCGGTGCCGGTGCCACGGCGCGCAGGCGAGCCTTCGGTGTTCCAGCACGTGGTTTACATCCTCAAAGAGAATAAGACCTACGATCAGGTCTTCGGCGACATCGCCCATGGAAACGGCAACCCAAGCCTGTGCATTTATCCGCAATGGGTCTCCCCCAATCATCATGCGCTGGCGCTGCAATATGTCCTGCTCGACAACTATTACTGCAATGGAGTCAACTCCTCCGACGGCCATTCCTGGAGCACCGAAGGCAATGATACCGACCACCTCGAGAAATCGTTTGGCGGGTTCACCCGCAGCTACACCTTTGGCGACGATGCGTTGACCTATTCCTCGACCGGGTTCATTTGGAATAACGTCCTGCAGCATGGTCTGACGTTCCGGAATTATGGCGAGTTCGATTATGCCTCGCCCGTGCCCAGCAACGCCACCTGGCTGCAAATCTACACTGACTTCACCAACGGAACCCACGCCATTCATTATGCCCAAAACATCGGCGTCGCCTCCCTGCGGCCCTACAGCTCAACCAACGTGCCGGGCTGGAACATGGGCATCCCGGATGTCGTTCGAGCCGATGGATTCATCCAGGAAATGATTGCCGCCCAGGCCAAGGGAGTCTGGGCCACTTTCCACCTGCTCTATTTGCCAGACGACCACACCGGCGGGCCGCCCAGCCCCCAGGCACAGGTCGCGGACAACGACCTGGCGCTGGGTCGCGTGGTCGAAGCCATCACCCGAAGCGCCTTCGGCGCCAACACAGTGATCTTTGTCATCGAGGATGATCCGCAAAGCGGTTACGACCATGTGGATGCGCATCGTTCCTTGTGTCTGGTGATCAGCCCTTACACTAAACGCGGCCAGGTCGTCAGCACGTTCTATAACCAAGCCGGGGTCTTGCATACCATGGAACAAATCATGGGTCTCCCCCCGATGAACCAGCAGGACGCCATGGCCCCGCTAATGTTCGATTGCTTCACCAACACCCCCGATTTCACCGCCTACACCGCATTGCCAAACAATGTGGACCTCGCCTCGGACATCGGGGGCAAAACCACTACATCGCCCAAACAAAAACACTGGGCCAGGAAACTCCAGAAAATGGACTTCACCAAACCCGACCGCATCAACGAAGATACCTTCAATCGCTACATCTGGTTCACTGTCAAAGGTGATGCCCCCTACCCGTCCGAATTCGTCGGCGGCCACGGCAAAGGCTTGAAACAGCTCGGCTTGGTTCTCGCCAACGAACCGAAGGCGGACGATGATTAACTACGGGTGTCGTGTCTTGCACTTTGAGCACACCAAACACTTTGTTCCATTGGCGCTCGGACACTGAGACGGATCGCCAGGACACCACCAGCTCCGTAGGAGCGGCATGTTTATAGGAACCGCAA
>JBAXTC010000897.1:0-2930 GCA_037130375.1 Verrucomicrobiota bacterium
GGGGCACATAAGTTTCCAGGTTTGTCCTAGTGTCGGCAAACTGGAACAAACCGGAACCTTGATGGGTGCCGGCCGGTTTCCTCCCCTTTCGGGACGGCTTTTTTTTTTAGCGGTTTTTGCGTGTTTAGCGGGGGGGGGGATTTGGGGGCTGGCTTTTAGCTTTTTATCCATGTTGCCCCCTGCTGTGGCCCGCTTAAGTTCGGGCCCTCAAAGGCACCCTGTCTTCCCGTCTTCGCGTCTTCCCTGTTCAAAGGTTGTGACAGGGTGCAACTCTGTTGACTCTGTTGTCTCCTGTTAGCTTAGTTGAATCTTGGGTTCCAGATTTTTGAGCATCAAAAAGTCATCGCCTGGTTTCCTTGCTCTTCTGGGAGCTCGGTCGGATAAATGTGAATGACTTTTAACCTTCCCGTAACTTGATTGTCACATGCGCGGTTTATGCTCGTCGCAGGAACTGAGACTATGAAAAAGATTCTGATCCTCACGGCCAGCTTCGGTGACGGCCATAACGCCGCCGCCCGCAATCTCCGCGACGCCATCGAGATCGTCACTGATGACGCGAAGGTCGAGGTGCTCGATCTCTTCGAGTCCACCTACGGCACACTGAACTCGTTGCTCAAACAGGCCTACCAGGGGCTGGTGCGGTATGCCCCAACGATTTGGTCGGGGGTCTTTTCCGTGTTGGATAATCCCGCGCTCTTCCGCCGCCAAATGGACACGATGGGCAAACTCCGCGAATCACTCGCTGCCATGCTGCGGGACACCGAGCCCGACGTGGTGGTTTCCACCTACCCGGTCTATGCGCACCTGATCCAGGACATCTTCCGGGAGCACGCCGAGCGCCCATTCCGTTTCGTTACGGTGGTGACCGACTCCATCAGTGTCTGCTCGGCTTGGTATCGCGCCCCGAGCGACATGTTCGTAGTCGCCAACGAACCGACGGCCAATGTCATGGCCGAAGCAGGCGTTCCGAAGCACCGCATCAATGCGCTTGGTTTCCCGGTCAGCCCCGTGTTCGCGCAGGAGCAGCCTGCCCTGCTCGGCGCGCCCCACCGCGGCGATCGGCGCAAGGTGCTCTATGTCATAAACACCGGCAAAGCCAAGGCAGGCAAGTCCATCGAGCGATTGCTGAAAATTGCCGACCTTGATCTGACCATCACCGTCGGGCGCGATGCTTCGCTCAAGGCCAAGCTATCCGAGCGGCTTCACGACTACGGCGACCGTGTCCATGTCTATGGCTGGACGAACCAGATGCCCCGATTGCTGATGTCGCACCATCTTCTCATCGGCAAAGCCGGTGGCGCCATGGTGCAGGAGGCGATCGCGGCGCGATGCCCCATGGTTGTCAACCAGGTGATTCCGGGCCAGGAGGAAGGCAACGCGCGCCTGATCAAAACCCTTGACGTCGGAGCGGTGGCCGAGAAAGGCAAGGAGGTCCGCGACATCGTCGAGGAGGTGTTCGCGCATAAAAGCCGTCAATGGCAGCAATGGCGCGACAATCTGGAGAAGATCAGCCAGCCTGGCGCCGCATTGCGCATTGCCGAACTCGTCCTCGATGAAGCCGGCCGCAGCGCTGGCGCACCCCGCCCCGTTAAGCTTTTTGAAAACGCTCCGCGACGGAGCCAGGGTCATGGCACCCGGGTGACGGGCGTCTCGCAGGTGCAGCTTTGTGATTTTCATGTCCACACCAACTACTCAGACGGCCGGTTGACGCTGCCGGAGGTCGTAGATTTTTACGGCCGGCGCGGCTTCGATTGCATTTGCGTCACCGACCACGTTGCGGACCCGCGCCGACTGATGGGCAAATTCAGCGAATTGCTCAACTTCACCATCGCCTGCGACCAGCTTGACGAATATTTCGACATGCTGGAGCGGGAGCGGCGCCGCGCCTGGCGCAAGTACGACATGCTCCTGATGGCTGGCTTGGAGTTCAACAAGGAGGGGTTCACGAAAAAGACTTCCGGCCACTTGCTCGGCCTGGACATTAAATCACCCATCGCCCCGGCGCTCGATTTCGTTGAGATCATTGCCCAAATCCACAGCCAGGGAGGCCTTGCCGTCGCTGCGCACCCCCATGTCATGAAAAGCGAGTGGGGCAAGAACACGCTGTTCCTCTGGGAAAACCAGGAGATCTTTGCCCCGATCATTGACGCCTGGGAAATCGCGAACCGCAACAACATCTTCACGCCCGTCGGCCTCAAACGATTAGCGTTCCTCGCGAATAGCGATTTCCACAAGCCCAAGCACATTTACTCCTGGAAGACGCTCCTTCACTGCGAAAAGGACCCCCAAGCGATCAAGGGTTGTATCCGTCGCAATGAACACGTCTCGATCACTCTCTACCGCGATGGCATGAGTGGCGAGTCTCTGCGCGCCGATCCGCGAATGGCCGAAACTCTCGCCGCCGATGCGTTGCCGCTCAAGCTGGCGCTCGCGGTCGCTTCTGCCTGAAGGCAGTCGCTGTAACATAAGTCCGGCAGAGGCCTCAAGCACGGTCCCGCCTGCCTTTGAACCCCGAATGCGCCAGCCAGGTAAACCGGAGAATGGTGTGAATAACAATGCAATCTGTATCACGGCATTGGCCCCGCTGAGTTGATAATCATAGGCGAAAGGCGATCTCTGCCTCTTGTTAATAGCCGGTGAGCGCAATTTCACAGAATTGTAACAGAGTATCAGTCCCCCTTCACGGCAGTCAATTCCACACTTGAGAATGCCTCCCAGATAGTGGTGCAATTCTTTCCGTAGCGCGGTGTCGCGCAGCGAGGGACGGCGGTCTTTGGTGGAGAAGACGGTATGCACGAGAATCCTGGCCAATGATTGCGGCATGGCAGCGACAATGGACCAAGCGGGGCCGCGATGCAACCCTTTCAGGGGAATGGCACTTACTTAAGCTCATTTTGCCTTACAAAACGCCTCAAAAGCCCAATGATTCT
>JBAXTC010000898.1:0-2925 GCA_037130375.1 Verrucomicrobiota bacterium
TCAGCCTCTAATCCCGCGAGGTATCAAATCATTCGCCCCAGCTTCAGTGTTCTGAGTGGATTCTCCGCTTGTTCGAGAAAGATTCCTTCCTTCCCCTCGCCTTGAGGCGTTGCGCCATCAGAAGCGCAGCAAGGCGGTGAAGGAACTGCTGCTCGCGCTCCGAAACAACCCGGACGGAAATCTGCTCCGGTGTCAGCGGGCGGTCAAAACCAGCCATCCGTGGCCGAAATCGACCCACCCACCTGACAAATGTCAGAGATCATGAAAGACTTTCCGATGGGAGACATGAAGACGCCTGTGGTTCCCGGAAACCTGGAAAATCTTTTCCGCCGGCAATCTTTTCATCCTCGCCTCGCGGCGCATCTTCGGTAACCTCACCCTCGACCCGAGTTTCTGGCTCGAAGCAGATTTCCGGGAACCTTTGTGTCTGCTCGAACATCATACGAACAAGAGCCGGTGCAGGGCCGACTGGACTTCCAGACGCTGGTGGACCAGTTTTACGGCCCGCTTTACCGGTTTGCCATGAGCTTGACGCACACAGAGACCGATGCCGCCGACTTGGTGCAGGAGACTTTCCTGGCCTGGGCGACCAAAGGGCATCAGTTGGAGGATGTCTCGAAGGTGAAGTCGTGGCTATTTACCACGTTGCACCGGTCCTTCCTGCAATCCCGGCGCCGGCTTGTCCGCTTCCCACATCTGGAAATCAGTGAGGTGGAAGCCGACCTGCCTCATGTCGAACCGGAACTGGTGAACCACCTGGACGCTCAGGCGGCCCTGGAATTGCTTGCGCAGGTGGATCCGCAATACCAGGCGGCGGTTGCCCTCTTTTATCTTGAAGATTACCCCTATAAAGAAATCGCCGGTATCCTCGAGGTTCCCCTGGGGACGGTCAAATCCCGCATCGCGCGCGGTTTGGCGCAGTTGAAGGAACTGGTGTTGCGCTCGACCCGGCCGCCGCCAGCCCTGAAAAGGAAAGACTCATGACCCTCGGCGAAGCTAAAGAGATTCTTCTGCTGTATCGGCCGGGAACGGCCGACGCGGAAGATACACAGGTCGTCGAGGCCGTCGAGTTGGCCCGGCAGAACCCGGAGATGGCTCGATGGTTCGAGCAGCACTGTGCTTTCCAAAACGCCATGCGCGCCAAGCTCCGACAGATTGAAGTGCCCGTCCATCTCAAAGCCGCGTTGTTGGCCCGGCAGAACATCGTTCGGCCCCCAATCTGGTGGCTGCACCCCGTTTGGCTTTCGGCGGCTGCCGCGGTGGTTCTATTTCTCGGCCTGGCAGCCGTCTGGCTGAAACCCGCGAACTCAGATCGGTTTGCTAATTTCCAGGCCCGCATGGTGAGCACCGTTCTGCGCGAGTACCGGATGGACCTGGTCACCAATGACATGGGCCAGCTACGTCAATTCATCGCAGGCAAAAATGCGCTCTCCGGGTACCAATTGCCCAAAGGGCTGGAGAAACTTCAATTGACCGGCGGTGGCTGCTTGCAGTGGCGCAGCCACCCCGTTGCCATGGTCTGCTTCAATCGTGGCGACGATCAGATGCTCTTCCTTTTCGTGATGAAGCGATCTGCCCTGAAAGACCCTCCCGCCGAGACGTTGCAAGTTTCCAAGGTGACGGAGCTTCAGACGGTGAGTTGGACTCAGGGTGAATACACCTATGTCCTGGCGGGACCGGACGAGCCGCAGTTCCCGGGCAAATATTTGTGAGTCAGCGCTTGGGAGACTGCTAATCGATCTTCTTGGCGCCTGCCCAGGACCGAGCCACTTCCGCTCACCGCGGGCCGATTGCCGGTGAGCGATCAAGAGTTGCAAGCGATGCCCGCCTGCTCAAGGGACGTTAGTAACCACCGGTGTAAGTGTTCGGGTAGGTTTCCGTGCTCATTCGGTCCATGAGCCAGTTAAAGTCGCCTTGCTCGGCCGCCGGAATATAGAACGGCAAGTGAGCTGCGTCGGGCTGTTGGGCCAGTTTGGTGCTCGCGAAACGCCAGCGATGTGTCTCACTATGGCCGTCGGCAAAACTCAAGTTGGCCGCTCCGCCATGCCAGGAAGCCGGCAAATCCATCCACCTATGGGTCTCCGGTTGGTCGATAAAGTACCCGTCATTGATGCTGTCCGGGTGCTCTTCGATGAAGACGAATATGCGCGACGGCTCGGGCACCTGAGAGGTTTTGAAGAACTGCCGGTAGTAGGGATTGTTGACGTTCCCGCCGCTCCGGCTGAATTCTCCGGCATCCCCGATCATCATGTTCATGGACAGGCTCCGCACTCGGCGCGTCCACCCTGCGCCGGCCTGCACATCGCTGACGACTGAGTCGTTCGGACACCTGTAAACTGCCGCGTTGCGGCTTACGTAAGACCCTATGCCCCCTGCCGTCAGAAGCACGGCATTCGTATTGTCCGAGTCCAGTTCCCAGTTCAGCACGGGACTGGTCCAGTTCATAAACTGCCCCCGCGCCACCGTCTGCTTGATCTCAGCCGTTCCCAGATTGTAAGGCAGCCTCTCGCTGGCGTCGCCCGTGTAAAGCAGGCAGGCCAGGCTGATTTGGCGCTCGTTGTTCAGGCAGGTTATGCACCGTCCTTTTGTCTTGGCCGCGGCCAATGCCGGCAACAGCAACCCGGCCAGAACCGCAATGATGGCAATCACCACCAGCAATTCAACCAGCGTAAATCCGGCCGGGGCCGCTCTGTATTTCTCTCTGGACATAAATGCGGAGCACACTCGCCCTTCCGCGGAAGTGCGATTGCTTTGCGCAAAACAACCTATTCTGCGCCGGATTATATGTCAAATGCGATTATGAAGATAACAAGGCCCGTTAATGTGATTCCCATGCAGCCCCTGCTCCTTATACGCATCTTTTGGAGCGTCATGTTTATAGCCACAGATGCCACCGCGTCCGCCAAGCTCCAGCGGAGCGGCATG
>JBAXTC010000899.1:0-2917 GCA_037130375.1 Verrucomicrobiota bacterium
CGACGCTGCCAAGGTGCGACTGGTGATCGAATGAAACCGCGAAGAACTTAACCGCAGATGCCGCAGATGTACGCAGATAATATGGATGAAAACCAATGTTGCGGCTACCCGGCCAGTGACCAGGCTACGCCCCCCTATACCCAGCTTGCTCACTCCGTCACTGACCAAGTTCCCAAGAATTCGCCACCTGTTCTGAAAAAAAAGGAAGCCACGGATGGTATCCGTGGCTATTCTCCGGGGAATCGCAATGTCTCCCGAACTGCCTTTCGGCAGGAAGTAGTATCCCAATTTACCCACACCGGTATCGGCTTCGCAAGCGCAAACTTAATACTTTTTCGCACCCCGCTCGCAGGCACCCACTTATGACCGACGCCGTCCAGCCCGTCCCAGCCGCCGCGCCCCCGGCATCACCGGCGCGCCCCCCGAAACGCTCCGTTATATACATAGACGGATTCAACTTCTACTACGGCCTGCTCCATGAGCGGCCGGACCTAAAATGGCTCAACTACCAGCGCCTGGCCGAGCTGCTCCGCCCCGATGACGACATCTTCCAAGTGAACCTTTTCACCGCCCTGGTGGACGCCAACCACCACCAGTCCGAAAAACGCGACCGCCAGAAACGCCTCTTTCACGCCCTGGGTACCCAGCCAAAAATGAAACTCGTCTTCGGCAAGTTCGCCGAGCGCGAGCGCGAATGCCTCGTTTATTCCTGTCCCAATCGCCGCAAGTTCTGGGCCTTGGAAGAAAAGCAAACTGACGTCAACATCGCCATCAGCATGATTCGCGACATCTCTTCCACCAGACCCGACGTAATGGTCCTGATTTCGGGCGACATCGACCTCGTCCCGGCCCTTCAGGAGGTCAAGACCATCAACCGGTCCACACACCTCGCCATCTACATCCCAGCACCGCCGGAGCACCTCAAAGGTCGCCGCAAAGATGAACTCGGCAAATTCGGGCTCGTGCAGCCCATCCCCGAAAAGTTTCTCCGCCAGGCGCAGTTTCCCGCCAGGGTGGATAACGGCAAAGGAACAATCGTCGAGCGCCCCGCACCCTGGCTCCCGGCAACGACCTGAACGCTCCGTGAACCACAACACTTACAGCCTCCACAGTCGCCACATGCCAAGCTCCCGGCGCGGAAACCGATCCAAAATCATGAATTCACGCCCTGCCAGCCTGTTCACTGAACAAGCCGCCCGCCCGTTGGGCAACTTGCTCACTGACCAGGTTCGCCGCCCCGCAGCGAACTTGGTCATTGAATGAGCATCCCATGAAATTCCTCCACACAGCAGATTGGCAGATGGGTATGCGCGCCGAGTCGGTTGGCAAGATGGCCGAGCGTGTGCGGGAGGAGCGTTTGGCGGCGGCGCAGCGGGTGGTTCAGGCGGCGCGCGACCACAACGCCGAAATGCAGCTGCTGACCGGCGATGTCTTCGAGGACAACGCTGTGGACCGGCTATTGGTGCGTAAAGTCGGTGAAGTTTTACGCAGATTTCCGGGACCGGTTTACATCATTCCAGGGAACCACGACCCCTTGAGCCCAGGCTCGGTGTGGGAACATTCGGTCTGGGAGGAGGCGGGAAACATCACAGTCTTCAGGAAGAATGAGCCGCTGGAGCTGGACACCTGCGTGTTGTTCCCTTGTCCGTTGCGCGAGAAGTACTCCAGCAAGGACCCGACCGCGTGGATTAACGCGCGCGACGCGACAAAGCCAGCAATCGGGCTGGCCCACGGAAATGTCGAGGGCATTTCAATCGGTGAGCCTGATTACCCGATTCCTCGCGATGCCGCGCAGAAGCTGCGTGCCCTGGCATCACAGTCATCCGGCACAGACCAGCAGGCGGTGGCATCCCAGGCGCTCCTGCAACTCTTTGACCTTTACGAAAGGAGCCGCGCATGATCCTGCACAGTCTGCGCGTCACGCACTGGCGGAACCTCCTCAATCCGACCGAGGTTGGCCCTTTCGCTGATGGTCTGAATGTCATCCATGCTCCGAATGGCACGGGCAAATCGTCCTTGTTCGAGGCGATGCGACGCACCCTGTTCGACGCACACCTCGTGACCGGCAAGGAAATCGAAGCCGTCCGCCCGTGGGGCCGTTCGCTGGCGCCCCAGGTGATGGTTGACTTCTCCCAGGCTGGCGTCCGCTACCAGATTGAAAAGACCTTCCTGGACAGCGCCAACGCACGGCTGCTCCGCTTCGAGGAGGCCCAGTTTGTGCCGCTGGCCGATGGCCGCAACGCCGACTCCAAGCTGCGCGAAATCCTGTCTGTGACGGATGCTCCGGGTCGAGGCCTGTCGAAGCAGGAACATTGGGGTTTGGCCCAGGTGCTTTGGGCTCCCCAAGGTTCTCTGAACCTCAGATCTCTCTCGTCGAGCGTTTCGGAGAACCTTCGCACCGCCCTTGGGGTCCAGTTGACCGGGGAGGGCGGCACTGGGCTTGAAGAACTGCTGCGCTCGGTATTGGTGGCGCCGGATGATAAAGAGATTCGTGATGTCCGAAAACATCTCGCGGCCAGGGAAAAGGCGGAAACCACTCTTCAGGCATCGCTCATTCGCCTGACGGTTCGTCCACTGCAGGCCACCACCGCGACCAGGAAATCTCCGGCGGAAACCAAAGCCATTTCCGCTGGGGAGGACGCGAGGTTCACAGGCTCTCCCGAGGTGAGTGTCAGTATCGAGGGATTTGGCAGCATTCACGCGGCTGGCCCCGAGATGGACGTGGACGATCTGCGAGACGAAGTGACTGAGGCCAACAAAAAGCTGGCGAAGCTTACCCAACCTTACGGCACCCAGAACCCGGACCGCCTCCAACTCCTTCGTGACCAGGCAAAGTATCTCGACCAGAAGATTGAGACTCTAAAGGCAGTTGTGATCGGCAGACTTTCTGCGGTTGTGATTTTCAGGGACTGGGCAG